>DAOUSN010000036.1 GCA_030627205.1 Methylococcaceae bacterium | reverse complement strand
ACAATCAGTTGATACAGCCTAATAAATAAACTTTAAATTAAATTATTAAAAATAATAAATAAGCTTTATAATAAATTTCTATAAAAAATAAAAATCAAAGTATAACATGAAAATAAAAGAAATTTTACCAAGAATTTATGATGATAGACAGTTAAGAGCTTTAACAGGATTAAAAACAGAACATTTTATTTTACTATTATCTCTATTTGAAAAGACCCTTATTGAAGATCAAAAAGAAAAACATGAAAATAAAGAAAGAAAATACGGTAGTGGTTTAGATAGCACATTAAAAACACCCGCAGACAAATTATTATTTATATTAAATTATATGAAGTGTTATTCTACTTTCGATCACTTAGGGTTTTCTTTTAATATGAATAAATCATGCGCCCATACTCATGTATACAAATTATTTCCAATTTTAATAAAGACGTTAGATATATTTAATGTTTTACCTGCAACAAGTTTTTCAACCCCTGAAGAAATGCAGCAGGCTTTTGGCGGAGTTCAAACATTGATAATAGATGCTACAGAGCGTGCTGTACAACGCCCTAGTGACTATGAAGAACAAAATGAATTTTACAGTGGTAAAAAAAACAGCATACAATTAAAAATACCACTATAGCTTCTTTAGGTCATTTAATTTTATATATTGGGGTTAGTTTTCCAGGTAAAAATCATGATTATGGAATGTTTAAAAAAGAATTTAATCCAGAATTAAATTGGTTTAGTAATTTTAATATATTTATTGATTTAGGTTATTTGGGGTTTAATAATGAATATAAAACTAATTCGGTAAATATTCCTCATCAATACTTCGGACAGTTTTAAAAAGATAGCGATCTTAATTCTATAAGGTATTGATTTTAAAGAGTTTTATAATTACGAGATGTATGAGTAAATTCTCTTTAAATCAATGGGTTACAAAAACTGTCCAAACTATTGCCTCATAAAAAACCAAATAAATCTAAGCATAATCCAAACCCAACATTAACTGAAAAGCAAAAAAAAGAAAACAAAGAGATGAGTCGTGAAAGAGTCATTGTTGAGCATGTAATCGGTGGAATGAAAAGATATAGATGCCTAGTTGACAAGTTCAGAAATAAAAAAGAAGGCGTAAAAGATTTATTTTCTTTTTTAGCGGCTATCCTATGGAATTTTAACATGATATATTTAAAGAACAAGTCTAATGATGTAACGGCTAATAATCACGATGTCTTGCATTTTTTGGATGATATTAATCATGACCAGCTCTGGTTTTCCAAACAAAAAAATAACTTACAAATTGATCTTATTGGTACTTCGGATCAAATAAAGATTATCAGCTCTTAATATTTTACCCAAAGGTTGCCTAAAATGAGTCTAACACAATTATTTTCCGATGTTGATGACTTTTATCAGTGGTTTATTCCTGCGTGGTAGAAAAATCATTGATGATCGAAAACCTGTGCCAACTTTAGTGGGATAGCTTATCCAGAACTCAGGTTAAAGTATAGGTCTTTCTACAGAACGAAACTGTAATAAACATCCTGAAATTTTTTCCAACAGTTTAATTAAATTATTATACCCTCTGCAAATATCTTAGTACCCATTCCAACCAGTTTTTATTTTTATAGAGCCACCAATTGTTCTTTAATTACTAACTATTATTGTGTATAATTAGATACATGGATAATTCACACACAATAATCCACAAGCAAAAAAGGTTAATGTTTCAGTATCAACATTTTATTAACTTTAGTTAAGAATATGTAAGTTTAAAGGAACAGTTAAACAAAGAATATGAACAGATTTACTTACATAATTATTCAATAATGAAAACCCAAAATAGCTGGTCAGCCGCTTTTTCTATTTATTTTCAACCACGGGTGTTGGGAATGATTTTTTTAGGGTTTTCAGCAGGACTACCTTTCTTATTAGTTTTTTCCACATTGTCGGCATGGCTGCGTGATGAGGGGACAGCGCGGAGTGTTATCGGTTTTTTTAGTTGGGTAGGGCTAACTTATTCAATTAAAGTCTTTTGGGCACCGATTATTGACAGCTTACCTTTACCGTTATTAACAAAATGGTTAGGACGACGACGAAGCTGGATGTTAGTCGCTCAATTGGGAATCGCCGCAGGATTAGTGGGAATGTCGTATTGCGATCCTCACACTCAATTACAACAAATTGCTTTATTTGCCGTGATGGTTGCATTTAGTTCAGCCACTCAAGATATAGTGATTGATGCCTATCGTATTGAAGCGGTGATTCCAGAGTATCAAGGGGCGATGGCGGCCACTTATGTGTTGGGTTATCGAGTCGCGTTATTAGTTGCAGGCGCGGGTGCGCTTTATATTGCTGAATTTATGAATTGGCAAATGGCTTATTTAGCGATGGCAGCAACGATGTCAATTGGAATCATTGCAACCCTTTCTATTAAAGAACCTGAAACGATCAAAAATAGCGAAACTGAATTTATTGAAGAACCGTTAGAACAAATCTTAGGCGTTAATAAAACACACACACTTTCATCACGTTTAAACGCGTGGTTTACCGAAGCCGTGCTTTCTCCATTTGCTGAATTTTTTACCCGTAATGGTAAATTAGGCTTATCTATTCTCGCTTTAATTGCAGTTTATAAAATGAGTGATATTACTATGGGCGTGATGGCTAATCCCTTTTATTTGGATTTAGGCTTTAGTAAAAAAGAAATCGCTGATGTTAGTAAAGTATTCGGTTTTTTTATGACTATTTTAGGAGCTTCATTAGGTGGTATTTTAGTGGTTCGTTATGGCTTAATGAAACCACTTTTATTAGGGGCAGTTTTAGTGGCGTTGACCAATTTACTTTTTGCCGTCTTAGCTGTTAGCGAACCGAGCCTAAGTTTATTAGCAGTGGTAATTAGTGCAGATAATCTCAGTGGAGGGATTGCAACTTCTGTTTTTATTGCCTATTTATCCAGTATGACCAATAGTGCTTATACGGCAACTCAATATGCTTTATTTAGTTCATTAATGACTTTACCTGCAAAACTTTTAGGCGGATTTTCAGGAATTATTGTTGATACGCAAGGTTATCAATATTTTTTTATTTATGCGTCAATAATGGGGTTGCCTGCTATTTTGCTAGTTATATTTTTAATGTATCATCAAAAACTATATAAATTTGGATAAACACTTTCATTTATAAATTCTATTGGTATTTTTGTTATACTGTTGATAGCTCTCTACATTATTTTTCCCTTTACTTTATTTTTTAAGGTTTATATTATGACCATGAAATACCTTTCAATTTTTACTCATTCTAATGCTCAACAGCGTAAAGAAAACTTTGATGATTACTGGGTTTTTACCCAAGAGCATGGTGGTGAATTATTTGAAAATGATAAAGACTTAGCTAAAAAACGACAACGTTTACAAGATTTTAAAGATAATCCAGTTAAATTGCGTACTCCATTAAAAAAACCTGAAGATTTTTATCGTAATTATATAAATATGCAGGATGATCCTAAGTCATTAGATAAGATGACTTTAATGTTAACAGGTATTTATAAATTTGCTCGTCACGAATGGGTCGGTATAAAAGGTGCATGGGAGGTTTCTCCTTCCATGGCAACAGCACCGACACTACAAGATAAAATTTCTAGAATCCACTTAGCTGAAGAATTTTGTCATGTGCGTTTATTTGACGAAATGCTTAAAACCTGTGGTTTAGACAAGGTAGAATGGGTTCCATTGTCACCTTGGAAAGAAAAAATTTATGAATTCTTTCCAAAACTTCCAGGGTTTATTCTTAATTCACCTGCCTTTATAACCGAATTAATGGGCGTTACCTTTTATTTTCATTTACACAAATTATTTGATGAGATATTAGTCGATGAGCCAGAAGTTCGTGACCGATTGAAAGCTTTGTTGGATGAAATTACCATTGATGAAATCGCACATGTTGGGCAACGACGTAATTTTGTTGGTTCAATAGGGATTAAAGTTTCAAAAATGCTAGTAAAACCTTTTTATACTCAGTTTTTTGGTGATATTCCTGAAGTAGATGAATTATTTGATGTTAAACAAATGGTAAATGATGGACTTGCTTTTGATTTTAATGAGGTTCCTAGTGAGATGATTAAACGTAGTTGGGTTCCTTCTTATTGTAAAGCTTAGAATTTTTTAAGATTAGAGATACTATGCGCCTCTAACATTTAATTTTGAATAATATCCGCTAAGGCATTTAAGGTTTCTAAATCAGGACAGGTCTCGTAAACACCACTTAAAGCCTGTTCTGTAAACATCCCGCGAACAAATAAGTAACGTACACCACCAAAATGCTGTTGATAATTATAATTTTCTAAACGCTCTTGTAAAAAAAAATGTAATACTAAACTATAAAGCCAATATTGTAAGCCATAATTATGCTCACGCATGGCTTTAACTAAATTTTCTGTCCCATAATCAAGCAAATAGTTACTTTTATAATCCATTACATAATAACGTCCTTTATATTCACAAATTAAATCAATAAACCCAGTTAAATAACCTTCTAACTGCTTTTCATTTAAAGGTTGATAACTAGGGCAATTTTTTAATAATTGATTAAATTTATTAACATTAAATAACTTAACTGTTAAATAAAACGGCATTTCTTTAATACATTGCCAATGGTTAAGATTTTTTAAACAAAAATTATCATCGTCAACAGCAAGCGGCGTACTCACTACTGATTGTAGCAATTGATTAATAAGCTCAGGTTGCTCTAAAGTTAAACCATAACGTAAACAGGTTTTATCACGTTGTTGACTAATATCTATTTCAAGATCAGCTAATTTTTTAAAATTATTAAATTCCAACAAGCTGTGAATTACATTTCCTGTCTGTGAGCCTTTAGGTAAAGCAAGAGGTTCATCTTTTAGAGTAATTTCTAGTTTTTGGGGTTTATCATCTTCGGGTAATTCAAATAATTCCTCTTTAGTTAAAGTGGCTAATGCGGTGTAGCTACTTATTTGCCAATAACTTTCACGATAACTTTTTTTTGATTTCACAGCAAGATTAATTAGTGGTTTTCCAGTTTGATAATAACCGCTGAGTTCTTGTTTTGATTCTAATAATTGATAATCAAAAGCTTTAGTTTGTTGATAAGAAAAATCTTGTAATTTTTGTTGTTGGCTACTAAAGTCATCCCCACCAAATGTCATTAAATAAGCTAAAGCAGAATTATTAGGGGTTAGTTTAGTGCGTACATTAGCCCAAATAATATAACAACGATATTTTGCTCGTGTTAAAGCAACATACAACACTCGTAAATCTTCAGCAAGCTGTTCCTCTAAAGCTTGTAAACGATGTTTTTCAAAATCATCTGAGCCTAAATCAGCTATTATTTTATCATTAATATGGCATTTAATTAATTCTTGTTCTTTGCTTAAAAACTCATTGCTTTGCCATAAAAACGGACAAAAAACAATTTGATATTCCAAGCCTTTAGCGCGATGTATTGTTATAATTATTACTGCATCATCATCACTTTCCAAGCGTAATTGTTGTTCATCAGAATTATTTGCTTGTTGAATAATATTAGCTAAATAATCCAAGGTTTTATGCATCCCTAAGTGCTGATCTATAATAACTTGTTGTAATAATTCAATTAAATGGTACAAATTAGTTAAAATACGTTCTGCTAATGGCAATACTGACAAATGGTTATGAACTTTTTCCTGCGCCAATAAACGTAATAACATTACCATTAGCCCTTGTTGTTGCCAAAGTAAATGATAGTCACTAAAACGTGAAACCCAATTATCTAACTCGGTTTCATTATTGGTTAAATTATAAAAGTCTTGTCCGTGTAAACCGAACCAATCCAAAGTTAATGCTTGTTTTAAGCATCCTATATCGGCAGTCATTACGATAGCTTTTAATAATTGATATAATTCAAAGGCTTGAGGTGATTCAAAAACAGACTCAATACTATTAAGAACTGCAGGAATACCTCGTTGTTGTAAAGCAAATTGATAATCCCGTGCTTGTCGGTTACTTCTTACTAAAATAGCAATTGCTTTAGGGGCTAATTTAGAATGGCTATTATTATGCTTTAAAATATAATCATCAGTTAATAAATTAACCACTTCATTAATGACAGCAACTTTAATTTCTGTTGCCGCCTTTCCTGCAGTCCAATCGCCAGTATTACTATCACTTTTAGCTAACTGCCATAACATCATTGGCGCAATAGGTTTTGACTGGTACTGTATTTCTCCTGTACTACTTGTTAATGCAGGATTGACATGATTAAAAGGCAGTTTTTTAAATAAAAAGGCTTTATTACGCGAAAATAAACTATTTACAGCAGTGACTAGTTGTGGATGAGAACGCCAGTTATTTGCGAGAGTAAATGAGTGCTGTGCCTTATCTTTAGCGGAAAAATAAGAAAATATATCTGCCCCTCGAAATTTATAAATGGCTTGTTTGGGATCTCCAATTAAATATAAATAATGTGTAGTTACCGAAAATAATAGTTTGAAAATTGTCCATTGTTGATTATCAGTATCTTGAAATTCATCAATGAGAGCTACTTTAAAACGTTGTTGTAATGCTTTGGTTAATAACTGTTGTTTATCATTAACTAAAGCAGTTGAGAGGCGACTAATTAAATCATCAAAAGTTAATTGATTAAGTTGTTGTAAATAGGTATTAACACTTTTTTGTAAATCATCGGCTAACCCTAAACGAAAATGTAGTGTTAATGTTTTAATTGCGGTGATTAATTGATTGAAAGCTTCATTATCCAAGCCTAATGTTGTTATATAACTTGCTTTACGTTCTTCACTCGTTTCTAATTTTGTTTTTCTAAATTTATTTCCATTGAGTGCTAAAGTTATCCCTTGTTTAGTTAATAAATTTAAACAGTTGGCTTCAGGTAATAACAAATTATTACCTTTTAACCAAGAATTTAATTTTTTAGCTAATTCCTCAAAGTTATCCACATAACTTTGTTTAAATTTATTATCTTTGAATGAAATTTTCAAAATATGATAGTTATTTTCAAACTGTATTCTTGCTTGACTTATTAAGTGTGCAGTTATTGCTAATAGATTATCTAAATCCATAGTTTTTGGTACGGTTTTAGTCAATAAAGATAAATCTGCGATACTAGCTAATAAATCCTCTGGGGTATTATAAGAGGACGTTAGCAAAGAAACCTGTAATGCTGTGCGTGGATAAAGTTGTTTACGCCAATAATCATCAGCACAACGTTGTTTTATAGAATGGCTATCTGTGGTTAATTCAAAGTCAAATAACTGCCTACTTTCAAGTGCGTATTCAGTTAAAATACGCTGACAAAAACCATGAATAGTGAAAATTGCTGCTTGATCAATATTTAATAATGCTGTATTTAAACGGTATTTAATGATCTTAGGTTCTATGCTTAAGTTAGTTAACCATTGACAAATATCATTATTAATATCGTTATTGTCATCATAAATAAGTTGTTTGGCTTCAGTAAGTCTTGCTCGAATTCTATTTTTAAGTTCTTCGGTGGCAGCTTTAGTAAAGGTGACAACAAGCAATTGTTCAATACCTAAGTTTTTTTCAACAACAAATCGCAACACTAACATTGCAATCGTGTAAGTTTTTCCTGTTCCCGCACTGGCTTCAAGTAAGTTAATCCCTTTTTTTAACTCTGTTAAGGCTGCATTAAAGCTTTCGATAGCCATTTCTTAAGAAACTGTCCAGAAGAATGAGGTATGAAAATAAGTTTGTTTTTCACTATTATGAGTAAAACTATCAGAATGCCAAATTTCCTGCATTTCTTTTTTACCTTTGCGATATTTAATTGAATCTTTCAAGTTATAATGCACTAATTCAGAAACGCCAATATGCTCTGGAATTAATAATTTTTTAGCAATCGTTGTTGCAATGGTCAAGACATCACCACTCCAAATTAAATCTCCATGCTGAATGTTTTCATCCCCTGCTCTAACACATAAAATTTTACCATCATCAATACCCATCGCAAAATTTAAAGCATCATAAATAGCTAGCATTTTTTTTACTTTTGAATACTCATTCGTGAGCATATATTTTATTTTCATCGCCGCTTTCACGGCACAGTTTAAAGAGTCTTGAGTTGTTCCTTGAAAAAAAATATAAAAGCCATCCTCATGCGCTCTACGAACAATCCCTCCTAGGCGATGTACAATTTCAATAATGATATAAAAATAACTCATCCTGATTTTTTCTAACATAACTGGTGTATTTCTATTAAGAATTAATACTGTATCACGTATTTCTAAGTAAATAACCGTAGCTTCAAATCTAAGTCCTTTATTTTCAAAACATAAACGTGAGTCATTCAAATTAGGGACAACCTCAATATCTTCTATTTCAAAAGGATTATCCAAGGTTCGTTGTATTTTTTTTTCTATATCTATTTTCATTTAGCCATTGTTACCACCCCTTAAATAGATGGTATCCTGCAACCAACATTTTTTACAATTAATTAATCACTTTTGTTTCTTGAATAATAAGCTGTTCTAATACTTTAGTCATATTTTTTTGCCCACCAGCAGATTTACTACTAATTTTATACTTTCCATTAACCACTAAAGCAGGAACACCTTGCACCCCATAACGAACAGTCATTACTTTAGCTTGACGAACTTTAGCGTCAACAGCGAAAGAATTAAAAATCTCATGAAATTTCTCTTTCTTTACCCCATGTGCTACAAAAAAATCAGCTAAATCAGCTTCTGATTGTAATTTTTGCTTTTTATTTTGAATCGCATCAAAAAAATCACCATGAACCTTATCAACAATATTCAATGTTTTAGCCACAAAAAAAGCTTTAGCATGATCTGTCCATTGCTGATTAAAGGCCGCAGGTTGGCGAATATAATCAACATTTTCAGGCTTAGTGGCTAACCAAGCATTTAAAGCAGGCTCTAAATAATAACAATGGGGACAGCCATACCAAAAAAATTCGAGAACTTCAATTTTTTCAGGGTTAGTGACAGGTTGAGCAGGAGATAAAATATCATAACCTTTATCTTCTGCTTGTAATAAAGTGGTAAAACTGAAAAGAAAAATGAAAAGGAAAGAAATATTTTTAAGCATTATAAACTCCTTGTTAGAAAAAGTGTTGGCGTACAAAATTTATTTTATACGCCATGAATATAGAGTCTACTTAGACTGTTTTGTTGTCAAAGGCTTATGATCCATCACTGATAAATAATAAGAAACTGCTTCTATTTCTTCAGTAGTCATTTTTTTAGCAATCATATTCATCATATTTTCAGGGTCATTGTGACGTTTACCCTCTTTAAAATCAGTAAGTGTTTTAATTGAATAATCAGTATGTTGTCCTTTTAAAACAGGAAAAGAGGCTGGTTGATTACCTTCACCCTTAATTCCATGACAAGCAATACAAGCCGAGACTTTAGTTTTCAAATTACCATTACGATATAAATCAGCCCCTTTAGCCAATAAATTATCTAATTTTTCTTGCTGTGCTTTTTTAATTAATGCCAGAGCCGCCTCATCTTCTTCGTCCTCATCATCCTCATTAAGTGGTAATATAGGGATAGGGTTACTAGAAGTGGTTTGAGAGGCATAAAAAGCGGCAAGATCTGCCATAGATTTTTCATCTAATCCCATCGCTAAGGGTGCCATCATCGGGGCATTACGTGAGCCATTTTTTAAGGCGTTTAATTCCTTAATAAGATAAGAAGCATGTTGTCCTGCAAGTTTTGGAAAAGTAGCAATGGGACTATTGCCATCAGCACCATGACAACCCGCACAAGCTACTGCTTGTTGTTTACCCGCATTAACATCACCTTCTGCCTGTACAATAGTCGCTGTAGTAGATAATGCTAACGAAATTGAAAGTGTAAGTAATTTTTTTATCATCAAGCTCCCCTTCAAGGAATAAAAAATAATTAAACAATCTTAAAGTTAATTATATTTAAGACTGTTATCGTTTGAGCTAAGATTAGTATCTTAGTGACCTTTTACAACATTTATATGAGATAACGATGAATCCAGTTTATCATCAAGCCAAATTTATTAATAGTGCGCCCCAACTTAGTGATGCTCCTAAAGACGAAGGATTAGAAATTGCATTTGCAGGTCGTTCTAATGCTGGCAAGTCGAGTGCTATCAATACTTTAACACGTCAAAAATCATTAGCGCGGATTAGTAAAACTCCAGGACGGACACAATTGTTGAATTTTTTTGAAATAGAGGCAGGAAAACGCTTTGTTGATTTACCAGGTTATGGTTATGCTAAAGTTCCTCTTTCAGTTAGAAAACAATGGGGTAAGATGATCGAAGATTATCTTATTAAGCGTGAGGCATTATGTGGCATTGTGTTAGTGATGGATGTTCGTCATCCTTTGACTGAGTTTGATTGGCAAATGATCGGATGGTGTGGAGAGTCTTCAATACCGTTACATATTTTATTAACGAAAATGGATAAAATAAATTATGGTGCAGCAAAAAATACGCTGTTAAAAGTAGAAGCTGAATTAAATACGGTTGATTTTCCACTCAGTTTGCAATTATTTTCAGCTGTTAAAAAAATAGGGATTGATGAGGTTCATCAGGTTTTAGATAACTGGTTTAAAAAATAAAGTTCATCTAGGGTGAGTCTTGCTCACCCTACACAATTTATAAATTTAGTTTTTAGCCTTATCCACAATTTGATTAGCTTTAATCCAAGGCATCATGCTTCGTAATTTTTCACCGACTTGCTCAATTGGGTGTTCTGCATTAAGACGGCGACGTGCAGTCATTTCTGGGTAGTTTGTCATCCCTTCGGCAATAAATCGTTTTGCATAATTACCATTTTGGATATTTTTTAAAGCCTCACGCATCGCTTGACGACTTTCATTATTGATAATTTTAGGGCCAGTAACATACTCACCATATTCAGCATTATTAGAGATTGAATAATTCATGTTGGCAATACCACCTTCATACATTAAATCAACAATCAATTTTAATTCATGTAAACATTCAAAATAAGCCATTTCAGGCGCGTAACCTGCTTCGGTTAAAGTTTCAAATCCTGCTTTAACTAATTCAACTGCCCCGCCACATAATACCGCTTGTTCGCCAAATAAATCAGTTTCGGCTTCATCACGAAAAGTAGTTTCAATAATCCCTGAACGTCCGCCACCAATAGCAGATGCGTAGGATAAACATAATGCCTTTGCTGTTCCAGAGGCATCTTGTTCAATGGCGATTAAATCAGGGATTCCCCCCCCGCGTACAAATTCAGAACGGACTGTATGGCCTGGTGCTTTAGGGGCAATCATAATGACATCTAAATCAGCCCGTGGAACTACTTGATTGAAAAGAATTGAAAAACCATGAGCAAAAGCTAAAGCTGCCCCTTGTTTGATATTAGGTTCAATTTCTTCTTTATAAAGTTGTGATTGAAATTCATCGGGGGTTAAAATCATCACTACATCAGATTCTGCAACCGCTGTGGCAACATCTTTAACTGTTAACCCTAAATTTTCTGCTTTTGCAATAGAAGTTGAGCCAGCGCGTAATCCGACAACGACATCAACCCCTGAGTCTTTTAAATTGTTCGCATGTGCATGACCTTGTGAGCCGTAACCAATAATGGCTACCTTTTTACTTTTAATGATAGAAAGGTCAGCGTCTTTATCGTAATAAACTTGCATGGTTTTATGTTTCCTTAAAATTTAGTTAAATGAGTTTTCACTCGATTCTTTTATTAAAATTCAAATGGTTAGGCGACCTTATCATAAATATATTTATTTTCATGATAAGAGTGTATTTGCAAAATATGCAGTGACTTAATAGATAAACCAGCAATTACTATATTAGTATATTTTTTAGTCTCTTGTTCTAAATCGAATAACTCTTTTATAGAAGTTTCACCTTTATCTAAAACTACGACACCAGAAAGAGATAAAAAATCATCTTCAATCAATACTTCTTTTAATTCTTTAACGATTAATTTAATAGCTTCCAGCTCTCTTTGAGGTAACCAATCAGCACAAACAACAATATCCCATTTTTTAGGAGTTACTTTACGATTGATAAGTCCAAAAAAAGTAAAACCACCCTGTTTCTTAACAAGTTTTACTCTAACTTGTTCAATTTTCAAACGAAACTTATTCATAATTATTCCCCTAATAATACATTTAACAATATTTGAATACTGTTGAAAAAATCAGTGGCATCCTCTGATGTTTCTGGTAGCTTTTTATAGCGTGCTTCAACATCCCAGTTTTTAACTCTTAACCACTCTTCTGAATGATGATAATTTAAATTAGTATACCCTTCCAGTTGTTCTAAATTATGTTTAAACCATTTTTTGGTTATTACATCACATTCACTTCGATTTTCAGGAAACTCAATACGCTCGTGAATGTGACATAATTTTACTTTGAGAGCAATTTCTAAAGCATATCCTGCCAAATACATAGACCCAGCATACCGATCACCCTCTAACAAACATTGAGCGTCCAATAATTTTTCATAAGCTGTTTGCTTAAAATCTATAATCGAAATCATGTTTATTAACTAAATTACAAGTGCAATCCTTTTTCACCACGAGAAATTCCCGTTGCCCCAGAGCGGACTACTTCAATAATAGATTTTTCATCAATTACAGCTAGAAATGAATCTAACTTAGCTGATGTTCCTGTCATTTCAATCACATAAGTATAGGGGGTAACATCTATAATTTTTCCACGAAAAATATCGGCAGTTCGCTTCATTTCTTGACGACTTTCACGGGATGTTTTAATTTTTACCATCATCAATTCACGTTCAATATGAACCGCATCTTCTAAATCAATCAGCTTTACTACATCAATTAATTTATTTAATTGTTTGGTAATTTGCTCAATAACCCGATCACTACCGTGGGTAACTAAGGTCATTCTTGATAAAGTTTTATCTTCAGTCATCGCAACTGTTAATGATTCAATATTATAGCCACGGGCAGTAAATAAACCAGCAACTCGTGATAAAGCACCCGCCTCATTTTCAATTAAAATTGAAATAATATGTCTCATTATGCTAACTCCCGATTTATCGGCGTATCAATGGCTACACGCAATTTCATCTCATTATGCGCCTTTCCTGATTCAATCATCGGATAAACATTTTCAGTTCTATCGGTCAAAATATCAAGAAAAACAGTTCTATCTTTTAAAGCAAAGGCTTCCTCTAAAGCAGGGCGCACTTCTTCAGGCTTGTCAATTTGAATACCAACATGACCATACGCTTCAGCTAATTTAACAAAATCAGGAATAGCTTCCATATAAGAGTGTGAATAGCGACTTTCGTAAGAAAATTCCTGCCATTGTCGAACCATTCCCATATAACGATTATTTAAATTAATAATTTTTACAGGGGTTTCATATTGTAAGGCGGTTGCTAATTCTTGGATGCACATTTGAATACTCGCTTCACCCGTTACACAAGCCACTTCCATCTCAGGATAGGCCAATTTTGCCCCAATTGCCGCAGGTAAACCAAAGCCCATTGTCCCTAATCCGCCTGAATTAATCCAGCGACGAGGTTTATTAAAATGATAATATTGTGAGGCAAACATTTGATGCTGTCCAACATCAGAAGTGATAATTGCCTCTCCTTTCGTAACTTCGTAGAGTTGTTCAATCACATATTGGGGCTTAATTAAACGGCTTTCACGATTATATTCTAAACAATTGACCTCACGCCATTTATTAATTTGTACCCACCAAGCAGCTAATGCAGTTACATTAGTTTTATTATGCCCCTCTTCAATCAAAGCTAACATTTCTTTTAAAACTGACTTAATGTCACCGACAATTGGAATATCAACTTTTACCGTTTTGGCAATAGATGCGGGATCAATATCAATATGGATAATTTTTGCATAAGGACAAAAACGGTCTAATTTACCCGTAACTCTATCATCAAATCGCGCGCCTATCGCAATAATGACATCACTTTCGTGCATTGACATATTAGCTTCATAAGTGCCGTGCATTCCAAGCATTCCTACAAATTGCTTATCGGTTGCAGGATAACCACCCAATCCCATTAATGTATGAGTAATAGGGTAGCCTAAAGTTTCAACTAATTTAATTAATTCTTTGCTGGCTTCACTTAAAATAACGCCACCACCGGCATAAATCATTGGTTTCTTTGCCGTTAATAATAGATCTAAAGCTTTTTTAATTTGCCCACTATGACCTTTGGTCGCAGGATTATAAGAGCGCATAGATACTTTTTTAGGGTATTTATAAGGAATTTTAACACTAGGATCTGTAATATCTTTTGGTATATCAACGACCACAGGGCCAGGTCTTCCGGTGGTGGCTACATAGAATGCTTTTTTCAAAATGTTGGCAATATCTTTTACGTCTTTAACTAAAAAATTATGCTTCACACAAGGGCGGGTAATACCCACCATGTCTACTTCTTGAAACGCATCACTCCCAATAACAGCCGAGGGGACTTGTCCAGAAATAACCACCATTGGGATAGAATCCATATAAGCCGTTGCGATTCCTGTTACCGCATTTGTTGCGCCAGGGCCAGAAGTAACTAAAACTACCCCAGGTTTTCCTGTTACCCGCGCATAAGAATCCGCTGCATGAGTCGCTGCTTGTTCATGTCTAACTAAAATATGTTTAATATCATCTTGATGAAACAAAGCATCATACAAATGTAGGACTGCCCCACCAGGATAGCCAAAAATAAATTCTACCCCTTCATCTTTTAGATATTGAACCACAATCTGTCCACCACTAAGTTCCATATTAATACCCTTAAAATCAACCTGCAATTAGAATTATCTAATCTAATTAGCTATTAAATCAAGTAATTTTGATTCAAAAAAAGCCGTTCAGACTACTGTTTTTATCAGTTCTCGTCAAGGGAATATCTGGTTATTTTTATCAACTTTACCATTAATATTATTATTGTTATTCAAGTTTTCCTATGCAATTCTTTTAAAAATACTTACTATAACCCTAAAATAAACTGTTTAGTTTTATTTAATCCCTTTATTATATTATTTAACTCCACCTTATAAATATGTGTAAAATTAATCATCGGCAAATTGTTTTAGATACAGAGACCACAGGACTTGATTATAAAGAAGGTCATAAGATCATTGAAATTGGTTGTGTCGAACTTATTAATCGCCGTTTAACTGGAAATCATTTTCATGTTTATATCAATCCTGAGAGATCAATTGACAAAGGTGCAGTAGATATTCATGGTATTACTACTGATTTTTTAAATGATAAACATATTTTTGCCGATATTGTCGATGACTTTATTGCATTTACTAGGGACACTGAATTAATTATTCATAATGCCCCGTTTGATATAGGCTTTTTAAATCATGAATACAACTTATTAGAATGTAACCTCGGTCAGGTTGAAAATTATAGCTCTGTTTTTGACAGTCTTGCTTATGCCAGAAAAAAACACCCAGGACAACGTAATAACTTAAACGCATTATGTAAACGTTATGGTATCGACAATAGCCACCGTAACTTACATGGAGCTTTGCTTGACTCTGAAATTCTCGCTGATGTTTACTTATTAATGACCGGAGGGCAATCTTCTTTATTAGAGAGTCAGCAAAGCACAACAAGCCATACTCAAAGCATTCAACCAATTTCTAGTAATAGACCTAGTTTAAAAGTGATTCATTGTAGTGAAATTGAACAAAAAAAGCATTTACAACGGTTAAATTCAATTAATAAAAGTTGCAATAACCAATGTTTGTGGACAAATAATTAAGGCTATTTTTTAAGTTTTTCTTCAAAAAATAAATTTAAATCTTGAATATTTTGTTCAATCTCCTCAATGATGGGAGCGACTTTTAGTAACCCTCCCTCTTCACCAGCGACTATTTCTGCCGTTTTAGTTAGCTTTTCTACACGGTCAGCACCAAGTGTTGAGCAAACGCCCTTTAAAGTATGTAATTCATTTTTAAGTAATGAAACATTTTTCAGCTCTAAAGCCTTGTTAATATTATCCAAATACCCTGACTGTTCTTCTAAAAATAAACCTACCACAATTTCAACAATTTCCGTTCCTCCTAAACGTTTTACCATTGCATTCCAATTACAAATTAGCAGATCATTATTTATTTCTTTTTTTATCGTTTTCATTTCTTTTTTAATAGGAAGAGTAGTTGATATAGTATTATAAGAAGAATCCATAAGCGCGTTTTCTAAATTTATTCTTTTATCGATTTCTTTATATTCAAAATAACTGGTAAATGAAAATGTAGTTCCAACACCATTCTCACTGTCTAACCAAATTCGTCCTCCCATTAATTCGATAATTTGTTTGGAAATAGAAAGTCCTAAACCTGTACCACCAAATTTTCTTAAAACCGAAGAATCAGCTTGTAAAAATGATTCAAAAACTGTTGTTTTTTTATCATTTGCTATCCCTATACCTGTATCATTCACGACAAATAATAAACCACACCGTTGTGTATTTTTTTCTTGTAAGGAAATGCTTATTTTAATTTGTCCCTTTGAGGTGAATTTAACTGCATTATCCAATAAATTGGTTAATACTTGACTTAAGCGTATAGGGTCACCGATAAGATAAATTGGAATTTTTGAATAAATTTTCTTGCCACTGATTAATTCTATTCCTTTGTCTTTAGATTTTTTCTTTGCAGTTGATAAAATTTCTTCTATTAAATTTTCAAAATGAAAACTGGTTTTTTCTAAAATAACCTTACCCGCTTTAATTTTAGAAAAATCTAAAATATCATTAATAATAGCTAGTAAATCACAGGATGATTCTTTAACAATTTCTAAATAACTGCGTTGTTCCTCCGTCAAGTCAGTATCTAAAGCCAAATCAGTCATACCAATAATACCATTCATAGGGGTTCGAATTTCATGCCCCATATTCGCTAAAAAATCGCTTTTAGCTTGATTCGCTTGTTCGCTTTTGATAATAGCTTCATTAAACAAGCGTTCATTCTTTCGTCGCTCACTAATATCGTTAAAAACAGCCACACTTCCAATTAAGTCACCATTTTCAAGTAATGGCACAGATGTAATTGTAATAGGTAAAATATTACCATTCTTATGGGTAAAGAAATCAGTTTCTGATCTATAGGTTTTCTTATTTAAGATACTTTTTAAAGTTGGACAATTTTTTTGTAATATTTCATCGCCTTTTTTATCGTGAAAATGAATAATTTCATGCAAATTTTTATTTTGTAACTCTATTGATGACCACCCTAAAAATTTTTCAGCCTCTTTATTCCAGAAAGTACACAGACCATCAACATCTAAAACATAAACACCTTGTGCCATAGTATCAGTTATTTTTTCCATAAAATAACGACTTTTTTGCAATAAATTTTGTTGATTTTTTTGAGAGCTAATATCAGAACAAATTGAAACATATTCGTAACAATTTTTTTTCCCATTCAAAATGGGTACAATTGTTTGATTAACCCAATAAAACGTCCCATCTTTTTTTTTGTTTTTTATTTCACCATGCCAAACTTTACCGCTACTGATGTTATTCCAAAGATCAGTAAAAAAGCTATCATCATGATGACTAGAGTTAATAATATTATTCTTGTTACCAATCAATTCCTCACGTGAAAAACCACTAATATTGCAAAATTTATCATTAACCTCAATGATATTTCCATCAATATCAGCAGTACTAACAATGGCATGTTGGTTTAAAGCAAATTGGTATTTTTTCATAAAAATTGAATCTTCATTACTCATTTATTTACTTTATCATTAAAGGTTGAGTTAATTTTCTAAAATACTATCCCATCCTCTAAAAAAGCATTGATACATAAAGGATTAAAATGTTTATAGGTATTGTCTTATTAAAAGTTTGATTACTGGTTCTAACAAATCATACCTTGCAAATATAGAATACAATAGTTTTAGCTATTGCGGTTTTATTTTATACCTATTGACTAAGATACCCATAATCGGGCATTTCTAAACAATCGCATCCAAGCCCCATCTTCTTGCCATTCATTAGGATACCATGAATTTTGTAAGGCTCTAAAACAACGCTCAGGATGGGGCATCATAATCGTAAATCGTCCATCTTTTGTGGTTAATCCTGTAATTCCATTTACAGAACCATTGGGGTTTGCAGGAAAATGTTCGGTAATGCCACCATAGTTATCAATATATTTTAAAGCAACATCTGCCTTTTCGCCATCACCTTTTGCAAATTCAACTCTACCTTCTCCATGTGCAACAACAACTGGTAACTTTGAACCTTCCATACCTGTTAATAAAATAGAGGCAGATTTTTGTATTTCAACCATGGTAACTCTAGCTTCAAACTGTTCAGAATTATTAGACTTAAATGCTGGCCAATGATGGGCTCCAGGAATAAGTTCTTTTAAAGAGGATAACATTTGACAGCCATTACAAACACCTAATCCAAAGGTATCTGGTCGAGCAAAAAAAGCACTAAATTCTGCTTTTGCTTGAGGGTTGAATAAAATAGATTTTGCCCATCCACCACCAGCACCTAACACATCACCATAAGAAAAGCCTCCACAAGCTACTAGACCTATAAACTTAGATAAACTTAATTTTCCTGTAATAATATCACTAGTATGAACATCTATGGCTTGAAACCCTGCTCTATCAAAAGCGGCTGCCATTTCCACGTGTCCATTGATTCCTTGCTCACGTAAAATGGCAACTTTCGGACGTGAGGTTACTAGATCTAAATGTGAAATAATATTTTCATTAATATCATAAGATAAACTAGCATTTAGCCCAGGATTATGGTCATCACTGATACCTTCAAATTCTTCTATCGCACAGGTTGGATTATCTCGTAACGCCTGCATTCTATAACTAACATCTGCCCAAGTCTGCTGTAATTCGGCACGGGTACTGCGATAAATTTCTTGACCATTAAAATTAATTTGTAACTGTTGCTTTGGTTCAACGACACCTAAAATATGAGTGCAATCACCTAAATTAGCTGCAGCTAACAAGTTTATTACCGCAGTGATATTTACTGTTTTAACTTGTAAAACTGCCCCTAATTCTTCATTAAATAAAGCCGATAACTTATTTTTACCTAAATTATCAAGGCTAATCGTTGCACCTAAACGACCTGCAAACATCATTTCACAAATAGTTGCTAATAGTCCGCCGTCAGAACGGTCATGATAAGCCAGCAATAAGTTTTGTTTATTTAATTGTTGGATGGAATTGAAAAAGTTAATTAATAAATTAGCCTCATCTAAATCAGGACATTCATCCCCTAATTGCTTATAAACCTGAGCTAATACTGAACCACCTAAACGATTTTTACCTTGACCTAAATCAATTAAAATTAACTGGCTATCCTGATTTTGTAATTGTGGGGTTAAGGTTTTTCTTAAATCAATTACAGGTGCAAATGCAGTAATAATTAATGATAACGGCGAAGTCATGGTTTTTTGTTGAGCATCATCTTTCCAGATGGTTTTCATTGACAATGAATCTTTACCGACAGGAATTGCAATTCCAAGTTGTGGGCATAATTCTAAGCCAATGGCCTTAACGGTATCAAATAAAGCTGCATCTTGACCTTCTGCTCCTGCGGCTGCCATCCAATTCGCAGATAATTTAATATCCCCTAGTTTATTAATTCTGGCTGCGGCTAAATTAGTTAACGCTTCGGCAATTGCAATTCTCCCAGAGGATGGTGCATTAATTAATCCTAATGGGGTGCGTTCTCCCATTGCCATAGCTTCACCAGTTAGCGCGTGAAAACCTGATGCGGTTACCGCAACATCGGCAACAGGGACTTGCCAAGGTCCAACCATCTGGTCTCTTGCCACTAATCCTGTAATTGAACGATCACCGATATTAATTAGAAAACTTTTATCAGCCACCGCAGGAAAAGATAAAACTCTATCTATTGCCTGTTTAAGAATAATTCCTAATAGATTTAATTTAGGTAAATCAGCTTGCTTACGACTTACATTTCGATGTAGCTTGGGAGATTTTCCAAAAAGCACTGACATAGGAATATCAATGGGTTTTTCAGCTAATAATTTATCATTTAGAGTTAAGTGTTTTTTTCGCGTTGCTTTACCAATGACCGCATATAAACATTGTTCGCGCTCACAAAAGGTTTTAAATAAAACCAGCGATTTTGGTTTAATTGCTAGCACATAGCGTTCTTGGGCTTCATTACACCAAATTTGCATAGGTGACATGCCTAAATCAGCATTTTGTATATCTCGAAGCTCGAAATCTCCACCCCGCTCACAGTCATTAATAATTTCAGGAACAGCATTTGATAATCCTCCTGCCCCTAAATCATGAATAGAAATAATCGGTGTCTCATCGCCTAATGAATTACAGTGATTAATGACTTCTTGACAACGGCGCTGCATTTCTGGGTTTTCACGTTGTACAGAGGCAAAATCTAATTCTTCTGCACTTTCACCAGAGGTTTGTGAGGAGGCAGCTCCCCCACCTAAACCAATTAACATCGCAGGCCCACCTAAAATAATAATTAAAGACCCTGATGGAATCGCTTGTTTATCAACCAGCATTGGGCGAATATTACCCATACCTCCAGCCATCATAATCGGTTTATGATAACCGTGTAACTTTCCTATTGTTGCAGTTGTTTGCTCAAAAGTACGAAAATATCCTGCTAAATTAGGACGACCAAATTCATTGTTAAACGCCGCACTACCGACCGGGGCTTTGAGCATAATCTCCAATGCAGATGCCATTCGCTCAGGTTTGCCATTATCGTCTTCCCACGGTTTAGGGTAGCCTGGTATTTTTAAATGTGAGACCGTAAACCCTGTTAATCCAGCTTTTGTTGCAGAACCACGCCCAGTTGCGGCTTCATCACGAATTTCTCCACCTGAACCTGTTGCCGCACCTGAATAAGGAGAAATAGCTGTAGGATGATTATGCGTTTCAACCTTCATTACTAAATGTACATCCTCTTCTATATAGCCATATTCACCTGTTTGCGGATTACGAATAAATACTTGTGCATGAGAGCCAGTAATTACCGAGGCATTGTCGCTATAGGCTGATAAAATATTTTCAGGACTTTTTTCTGCAGTATTGCGGATCATGTTAAATAAACTAGTTGCTTGTTTAATTCCATCAATTGTCCACTCCGCATTAAATATTTTATGGCGACAATGTTCGGAGTTTGCTTGAGCAAACATCATTAATTCAACATCAGTAGGGTTACGTTCTAGGGTTTTAAAAGCGGTGGTTAAATAATCAATCTCATCATTCGATAATGCCAACCCAAGTTCACGATTGATGTCTGCTAAAGCATGACTTCCTTGCTTCAGAACATCAATTATTTTAAGAGGTTTAGGCGAATGAGTTGCAAATAAATCCAAAGTGCTTTCATTTTCAACAATCATTTGGGTCATGCGATCATGTAATAAAGCTTTGACCTTTTTTTTGCTATTTACAGATAAAGCAACTTCGGTTTCTAAACGATAAATCACCCCTCTTTCTACTCGTTTAATCACTGATAAACCACAACGGTGTATTATTTCTGTAGCTTTAGTTGACCAAGGAGAAATTGTTCCTGCCCGTGGAATACTAATAAATTGCAATACCTGAATTGGTAAATGCTGCTGCTCTTCACCATAATCTAATAAGGTATTTAAGGTTTCTCGCTCTATTGCGGTTAAATTTTTATCTACATCAATAAAATGCACATAGTGAGCGGTTATCATTTTAATACTAGAGTTAATTAACGTTAATTCCGCTAATAATTTCTTAATCCGAAAATTGGATAGTGCCGAAGCTCCAAGAATTTTTAACATAATATATATTCCTTTTATCCCTTTAATTACTTGTGAGCGGTCAATTCCGTATGAATCGTGCTAAATAATAGTTTTAATAATTTTAAACCTGCACCTTCTGACAAAGGTTGATCTTCATCATTTAAAATGATGACTTCAATGGTTTTATTATGTGCAATTAATCTAATACGAAGTTCTTTTTCCTGTGAGTCTTTTTCTCCGAAAAAGAATAAAAACTCATCCTTGATAGAATCATCAATAAAATCAGTTTTATTAGGGTCATATTGCACTATTAACTGACCTGCCGCTTTATCTCTACTGGTAATTTCAATTAGATTACGGCTTAAGGCTTTTGCTACTAAACGCCAAGCAGGAGCAAAATTTTCATTAATCCGTAACCGTGTTGCTCCGCCATCAAACATTACTAATTCTACACTGGTAACTTTATTTATGAAATTTACCTGTTCTGTTTTATCAGTTATTTCTACATATTCGATAGTATCTTCGGTAATTTTTTCACTACTAGTGTCTGCCTCAACTTCATTACTATCAACAAGCTCCCTTATTACCTTAACCTTTTCAGTTTCATCTTTATCTGGAGTAATAAGTTGACGTTTAAAGGCTTGATTACTCAAATCATTAGGAATATTAAGCGGTGCAATTTCATGCCTTAACTGATAATCCTTCTCTTTATCAGGAAAATAATTTTTCAAACCACATCCTGTTAATGCGGTTAATAAGGCTGTAGAAATAATAAAAATTGTTCTATTAAGTTTAATCATTGTTTTTTAAATAACGTCTGCTTGCCGCATCGCTTTTTCAACAACCTCAAAACAATCCTCAGTAAGTGGTGTCAGTGGTAAACGAACATTACCGCCTATTAAGCCCATTTTAGTCATTGCCCATTTAACGGGAATAGGATTTGATTGAATAAATAACTGTTTATGTAAACCTGTTAATTTAGCATCAATTGCCAATGCCGCTTCACGATTATCGTCTATTGCTGCCATAATCATTTTGTGAACTAGGCAAGGGGCAACATTTCCTGTTACTGTAATTGTCCCATTTCCACCTGCCAAACAAAATTCACAGCTAGAACCATCATCACCGCTATAAATAGCAAACTCATCACCACATAAGTCACGAATTATTTTAACGCGATTTAAGTCACCAGTAGCTTCTTTTACCCCGATAATATTATTTATTTTAGCTAACAGCGCAATCGTTTCTGGGAACATATCGCAAGCAGTTCTTCCCGGAACATTATATAAAATCAATGGAATATCAACGGCATCAGCAATCGCTTTATAATGTAAATATAACCCTTGTTGAGTAGGCTTATTATAATATGGTGTAACTAAT
The DNA here is from genome assembly GCA_030627205.1 of Methylococcaceae bacterium. Lineage (GTDB taxonomy): Bacteria > Pseudomonadota > Gammaproteobacteria > Methylococcales > Methylomonadaceae > WTBX01. The sequence continues at coordinate 2,340 of DAOUSN010000036.1, read as the reverse complement.
AAACAGCCATCAACTCCTAATTTACTGGCTTTTTCGGTTAATATTATCGCCTCTGAAGTTGAATTAGATCCTGTTCCTGCAATCACAGGAATGCGTCCATCGACATAATTAACAATGGAGCGAATTACCTCACAATGTTCATTTGTATTTAACGTGGCTGACTCACCAGTTGTTCCCACAGCAACTAAGGCATCCGTTCCTTGGGCGATATGAAACTCAACCAGCTTTTCTAGGCTGCACTCGTCAATAGAGCCGTCGTTATTCATGGGGGTTACTAAAGCAACGATACTACCTTGAATCATGAAAAACCTCTCGTCCTAAAATAGTTGTAAATAAAAAGTGAGCTATTATAACAAGCAAATCTATAAAACTCAGTTGATAACTTTTGATTGGGTATTTAACTGTAAAATATTGTACAATATACGGTTAAATATTTCTTTAGTGCAAATGCACTATTCCTCTTTATTTTTTAAATATAGGTAGATCAATGTCCGATAGTGTTTCCATTTTACCCTCTTTCCGTGATTTAGCACTGTCAGAACCTGTTCTAACTGCGTTGGATTCCGTGGGCTACGAGACACCCTCGCCGATTCAGGCTGAAATGATTCCTTATATTTTAGAGGGTAGAGATGTTATAGGGCAAGCGCAAACAGGCACAGGAAAAACGGCAGCTTTTGCATTGCCTTTGCTGTCAAAAATAGACTTAAATCAAAAACAACCACAAATACTGGTTCTTACACCAACACGAGAGCTTGCGATTCAAGTTGCAGAGGCTTTTCAACGTTATGCCTCGCATTTAAAAGGGTTTCACGTATTACCTATTTATGGCGGTCAAGACTATAGCATTCAATTGCGCCAACTTAGACGTGGAACGCATGTTGTTGTTGGTACGCCGGGTAGAGTGATGGATCACATGCGCCGTGGCACTTTAAAATTATCCTCGCTTAGTTGTTTAGTTTTAGATGAAGCCGATGAAATGTTACAAATGGGGTTCATTGATGACGTCGAATGGGTATTAGAACAAACTCCGCAACAACGTCAAATTGCCTTATTTTCGGCAACTATGCCCCAAATTATTCGTAAAATCGCTAAAAAACATTTACAAAATCCCCAAGAAGTTACCATTAAAGTTACCACCACTTCGGCTGCCTCTATTCGTCAGCGTTATTGGTTTGTGAGTGGTTTACATAAGTTAGATGCGTTAACTCGAATGTTGGAAGTAGAAACTTTTGATGGGATGATTGTTTTTGTTAGAACTAAAACCACAACCGTTGAATTAGCCGAAAAACTTGAAGCTCGTGGTTATAGTGCGGCGGCAATTAACGGAGATTTATCTCAGGCTTTGCGTGAGCGTACTATAGAAAATTTAAAACGTGGGCGTATTGATATTTTAATTGCCACTGATGTCGCTGCTCGTGGTTTAGATGTTGATCGTATCAGTCATGTTATTAATTACGACATACCTCATGATACTGAAGCTTATGTGCATCGTATTGGTAGAACAGGACGTGCGGGGCGAACAGGGGATGCTATTTTATTTGTTTCCCCCAGAGAAAAACGCTTATTAGGTAATATAGAGCGGGCGACAAAACAAAAAGTTGAGGAAATGCAGTTACCTTCAACTGAAGTTATTAACAATACCCGTGTTAGCCGTTTTAAACAGCGAATTAGTGATACTTTAGCGGCAGAAGAATTAGGTTTTTATACTCAACTGATTGAGCAATACCAGCATGAGCATGATATTCCTGCGATTGAAATTGCAGCCGCTTTAGCGCATTTAACCCAAGGTGATACCCCATTACTCTTAAAACATCCACCGAAAAGAACCCGTCCAGAAAGAACGAATAATACCAATAGAGAAAGAAGATCAGAGCGTAAACCTAGAGCTCGTAAAGAGACTGGGGTTGATATGGAGTTGTTTCGTATTGAAGTAGGGCATAGTCACGGAGTTAAACCTGGTAATATCGTAGGTGCGATTGCTAATGAGGCAGGAATTGATGGTCAACATATTGCTTCTATTAGAATTGAAGAAAATTACAGCACGATCGAACTTCCATCTGGAATGCCTAAAGAACTGTTTCAGGCATTGAAAAAAATCAGGGTAGTTGGTCAGGCGCTTAAAATATCGCATTATACAGATGAAGCGCAAAAAAAAGCTAAAAGTAAAAAACGGATTAGTTCTAAATCAAAACGTAGTAAAAGCAATGATTAGGGTGGCTTCTTTACGCTACGGCGTTGTTTTTAAAAAAGCTTTTTCTAAGCCGTCTATTTTTACAGCGTTTGTTAAAGATATTTTAGGGTTAGAGATTGAGATTGATAAAGTGGAGACTGAAAAGTCTT
>DAOUSN010000028.1 GCA_030627205.1 Methylococcaceae bacterium | reverse complement strand
CTGCGGAAATGGAAGAAGTAGTTGTACCAAAAACTGAAGGCGAAGATGAAGATTTCCTCGTAAAATACAAGAAAGCCTATGGCTATAATGATTTATTCTTAATTGACCCTAGTGGTTTTATTTTTTATACTACAGATCATGATTTAGAATATCGTACTAATATTTTAACAGGTCAATATGCCTCAAGTAATCTTGGAAAACTGATTGGTCAAATTAACAAATCTAAAACCTTTGGTTTTGCTGATTTTAAATTGTATGAACCTTCAAACTATTATCCTGCAGCTTTTGTAGCTCAGCCTGTGGTAAAAGACGGTAAAATAGAACTTATTGTAGTATTAAAACTTTCTATTAAGAAAATTAATGAGGTGATGCAGCAACGAGCAGGAATGGGGGAAACAGGAGAAAGTTATTTAGTAGGTTCAGATAATTTAATGCGTTCTGACTCTGTTTTTGATAAAACTCATAAAGTAAAATCATCCTTTGAAAACCCTAATAATGGAAGTGTTAAAACTAAGGCATTCAAAGATGCTTTATCAGGTAATGATGGGGCGATTATGATTGATAACTATCGAGGAGTTCCTGTATTATCTTCCTATACACAATTAAAAGTCTTTAATACCACCTGGGCATTGATTGCTGAAATTAATGAAGAAGAAGCTTTAGGATCGGTCACGGAATTACGGCGTTACATGATGATTTTAGGTATAATTATTGGTATTGTAATTATTGCTTTCGCACTTTATGTTGCTAAATCAATTGCAAATCCCATTGTAAACATGGCGAATACAATTACTAAAATTTCTGAAAATCGAGATTTAACCCTTGATGTTCCTGTAGAATCAAATGATGAGATTGGGCAGATGTCAGCTTCATTTAATAATATGATGCATATTATTCATGAAGCTTTTAAAACTGTAAACACCTCAGCTTTTAAAGTTGCTGATAGTGCGGGAGATGTGGCAAAACGAGCCGCTGCAAATAGAGAGCGAGCGCAAAGTGAATTAATCAGAGCTCATGAGTCTGTGGATATTATCTCAGAAATGGGAGGAACAGCAGGTCAAGTTAGCAAAGCATCAGAGGCACAAAGAGATGCGGCGGAAACATCTACAAAAACCATTGTGCGTTTGCTTGATACAGTAGAAAGTGTATCTAAGTTAGCATCAACCCAAAATAAGGAAGCAACTGAAACCATGGTGAGGGTTTCTGAAATGGGACAAATTGGAACCAAGGTTGTAGCAACCGCCAGAGAACAGGGAGCGATGGTAGCACGAGTATCGTCTGCGGTCACATCAATTACAGGGGCTGTAAAAAACATGAACAAAGCGGTTACCCAGGCAACTGAGCATGGTAAGGCTTCGTTATTAGCGGCAGAAAAAGGTAAACAATCGGTAGCATCAACGGTAGAAGGGATGCAGGCTATTGCCGACTCATCAGAGCAAATTTCTGATATTATTGGGGTAATTACTGAAATCGCTGAACAAACCAACTTACTGGCATTAAATGCGGCGATTGAGGCTGCAAGAGCTGGGGCGCATGGTAAAGGTTTTGCGGTGGTTGCAGATGAAGTAGGTAAACTAGCCCAACGTTCGTCGGAAGCTGCAAAAGAAATTACCCAGTTGATTAAAGATTCAAGCGAAAGGGTCTCCGAAGGGTCAAAATTGACCGATGAATCACAACAATCTTTGATTAAAATCGACGAAGGTGGTCGAGTTAACATGGAAGCAATTGATGAAATTGAGAAAACCGCTGATGTTCTAGCACAAGGCACCGAACAAGTACAAGGACTAATGAAAGAATTAAACGTCCTTGCTGAACAAATTGCAAGTATGGCTGGTGAACAGGGTGAGCGTCGTGAAGTTGCAGAAAAAGCATTACTATTATTATTGGAAGAATCTAATCGTATCACCGAATTAGTTGAAGAAGCCAGCAAAGGTGCAAATGAAATTGGTATTGAAATGGATAGTATTGTAGCTCGTACAGGAGACATGAGTCAGATGACAGCCCAACAAGCAAAACGTTCGGCAAAAGTGGTAAATATTTCCAACTCATCAGCACAAGCGGCTGAACAAACTGTAGATGGGGCAGGAACGGTAGTAAAAATTACCGAAGATTTGCAAGGTTTATCACAAGAACTCACTACTCAAGTAAAGCAGTTCAAAATTTAGTCAAGGGGATATTAAAATGACTGATAATTATAGAGCGAGGGATGATTCTTCAGATAAAGAACAACTTATTCAGATGGTTGGGTTTAAAATAGGTAAAGAAACTTTCGGGGTTGATATTTTAATGGTGCAAGAAATTATTCGTTCTGCACCGATTACCTATGTCCCCAATTCCCCAGAATTTGTTGAAGGGGTGATTAATTTACGGGGTAGCATTATTCCTGTTATTGATTTACGAAAACGATTAAACCTTGAGACTGGAGATTATAGCCAAGAAACTGATTGGATTTTAATTTTAGATATCAATGGTAGAATAACAGGATTTATTGTTGATTTAGTGACAGATGTTATTAAAATCCAAGAAGATACAATAGACCCACCTCCTGAAATTTTAGTCGCTGGTTTACAAAGCCAATATATTAGAGGGGTTTGTGAAGTTGAAGATACGTTACTAATTTTACTAGACTTTAATCGTATTTTGTTAGTTGATGAAATTAAAAAACTAAAAAATGTAGCCGATAACCCCCAAAAAACATAGGTGAATCAGTGAAAACATATTTAGAGATTAATAAGGTGAATAAATAATGGGTAAACGTATTTTAATTGTTGATGATTCCTCAATGATGCGCAAAATGATTACCAAAGTATTAACTAATCGTGGAGGGCATACAATTATTGGAGAAGCTAAAAATGGTCGAGAAGCATTAGAGGAATATATAAAATTAAAACCAGATTTAATTACTATGGATATTACCATGGGAGAAATGGACGGATTAAGTGCAGCTAGAGCAATTTTAGATCATGATAGTCAAGCAAATATTTTATTTCTTTCAAATTTAGATAAAAATAAGTATGGTGAAGATGTGGAAAACATCGGTGCAATAGGTTTTGTTAATAAACATAAATCTCAAGATATTCTTGATGTAATAGCGGCTAATTAAAAGGCTGATTATGATTGACTTATCTTTACTTGAAGATTTCGTTATGGGGGCTGGTGAAAGTCTAGAAGAGATGGAAACAGCTCTACTGGCACTGGAATCAACACCTAATGATAATGAGTTACTTAATACTATCTTTAGAGCAATACATACAATTAAAGGTGCGGCACAATTTGTTGGCTTAGAAAGGACTTCTGCACTAAGTCATGCTTTAGAAGATTTACTTGATTTACTTAGAGATGGAAAAAAACAAGCAACATTAGAAATTATTGATGTACTTATTCAAGCAAAAGATAGAATTAATTTACTCGTTACTGATTTAGAACGCTCACAAACAGAAGAGACAGAAGTCAATGATTTAATAGCTAAACTTAATGTTTATTTAGGCATTGAAACTGTTGATGAACCTACCATCACTGATACTGACACCAATATTAGTTCCTTTTTACCAGAAGATAATGAGAGCGAAATTGAAGAGCTTGGTTTATTTTTATCAGAAGAAGAAACTGATGAAAATATCTCATCTTTTTTATCAGAAGAAGAAACTAGTGAAGATGTCTCATCTTTCTTATCAGAAGAAGAGGAAGCTGGTGAAGATGTCTCATCTTTCTTATCAGAAGAAGAGGAAACTGATGAAGATGTCTCATCTTTCTTATCAGAAGAAGAGGAAACTGATGAAGATGTCTCATCTTTTTTACCAGAAGAAGATACAGAAACAAATCTTGCATCCTTTTTATTAGAAGAAATAGAGGATAACAACAAGGATTCTATCCACTTAGATGACGAGTTTCTTTCATCACCACTAACTGAAACTAAAAAAGATAATTCAGCGCTTATACTCAATACAGATGAAGTATTTATATTGCCAGATGAGGAATATGATCAAGAATTATTTGGAATTTTTATTTTACAGTTGCAAGAAAAATTTACTGTTTTAAAAACGTGTGCGGCTCAACTAAAAACATCCAACTACAAAAAAGAATTATTAGCTAACATCCTAGAAGCCTTGGAAAGTCTTAAATTTTCTGCTAATTATATGGTTTATGAAGATTTAACCCATTTTTATGGCGGATGGATAAATAAAGTTTTAGATAGCCAAGAAAAATTAACGATAACCGGCGACATCTCTTTAGCTTTCATAGTCAACTATCTTGACCAACTACAAACTATTTTTCCTCAGCTTAAAAATATTGAGGCTAAAGATAATACCATTGAGCAAAAATTATCAGATGCCCTTACATTAAATACGCTGAATGTAAACAATGAACCACAGGAAGACCCAGTATTTGTTAAAAATTTAGAGCTTAAAAATAAAACCCTAAATAATTCTGCTAATTTTGAGAAAAAAACAGCAATAGCTGAAAGCGATTTATTTGATAAATTAAGTTCTGCTCTTGATGCTTCGATAATAGAACAATCTATTACCTCAGAACCTATTAATGAAGTGTTTGGAGCCTTACTTGATTCAACTGAAAAACAAAGGAAACAACCTAAAACGTCAAAGGATAACAAATTAACCATTGACGTTAAAACCTTAGCAGAAGCCAATAAAGAATCACCTAAAACCCTTGATAAAATTGAAAAACCAATAATTAATGCTGAAACTATAATCAATGCGAAAGTGGAGAAAATAGAAAAACCAGTAATTGTAAATCAAGAGATTAAAAATCCAAAAACCACAACGAAAGCAGCTCCTGGAAAAGTTCTTAAGAAAAGTATTCGTGTCGATGCTGATAAAATTGATTCACTAATGAATCAAGTGGGAGAATTGATTGTTGATAGAGCTTATTTCTTTCAGTTAGCAATAGAAATTTCTGAGCTACAACAATATCTAAAGGAAACAGGATTAGGTCAAAAAGACCTTAAACCAGTCAGAACATTTGCATATCGTTTTAGTGAAGCAATTATTTCTCTAGGAAGAACGTCCAACGAGCTTCAAGAAGGAGTCATGAAGATTAGGATGTTGCCAATGGCACAAATCTTCAATCGTTTTCCTCGGTTAGTGCATGATGTTGCTAACACCAATAATAAAAAAGTAACTTTAAATATTAAGGGTGAAGAAACTGAGCTAGATAAGATGATTATTGAGGAAATTGCTGACCCCTTGATGCACATGATTAGGAATGCAATTGGTCATGGCATTGAAATACCTGAGGATAGAATTAAGCTAGGTAAACCTGAAATAGGCAGTTTAACCTTAGAAGCTTATAATGAAAGCAATCATATCGTGATAGAAGTAACAGATGATGGTCGTGGTATTGATATTGATCGCGTCAAAGTTAAAGCAGAACAGATGGAGCTGTTTAGCAGAGAAGAACTAGACCGAATGACCGATAATGATTTAACACGCTTTATTATGATGCCAGGATTTTCGACAGCTAAAGAAGTTAGTAGCACGTCAGGACGTGGCGTTGGAATGGATGTCGTTAAAAAGAATATTGAAAAGCTCAATGGAACTATTGATGTTGAGTCAAAAAAAGGTGTTGGAACTAAAATGCGCCTAAAAATTCCATTAACACTTGCTATTATTCCAGCTCTTTTAGTAAAAGTAGGGATTGACTCATTTACCATTCCGCTGGCAAATGTTGAAGAAACTTTACGCGTTGAGGAAAACGAAGTATCAATTATGGAGGATACAGAGGTTATGTATTTACGAGGTAAAACCGTTCCCATTTTTCGTTTAGCCACCTTATTTTCACTCAAATCTGACAATAAAATTGGAAGTGGTGATTTTTTTGTAGTGATTGTTAATACAGGCTCTCAAAAAATAGGTCTTATGGTTGATTCATTAATTGGACAAGAAGAGGTTGTTATTAAACCACTCGCTGATTACTTGCATGAGCAAAATTGTTTTTCAGGTGCAACCATTATTGGAGATGGAAGAATCTCCTTAATTTTAGATATTTACGAACTCATTAATATGACAACTGATAAACAAATTAAAAAGCATCGTCGTCAGGAAAGAAATACATTAGAAAATGAAATTTAATTTATTATTTATTGATTGCTATAACTTATGTTTAGTTAAACAGAGGATATTATGGCAGAAAAAATAAAGGTTTTAGTTGTTGATGATGCAAGCTTTATGGTTAAGGCAATTAGCGAAATTTTAAACTCTGATCCAGATATTGAAGTAGTAGGCTCTGCTAAAAATGGACAGCTAGCCTTGGAGCAAATTAAAGCTCTTAAACCTGATGTGATTACACTGGATGTTGATATGCCGGTCATGGATGGTATAAAAGCAGTACGACACATTATGCTAAACTGTCCTGTTCCTATTGTGATGTTAAGTTCTTTATTTAGTAATGGTGCTATCTCCTTTGAAGCCTTGAGATTAGGTGTCGTTGACTTTTTACCAAAACCTTCTGGCGCTATTTCACAAGATATTCATAATGCTAAACAACAAATTATAAAACGTATAAAAATAGCAGTTTCTGTAAATATCCATAATATTCATCGAGTAAAAATTCAACCTATAAATGAAATTAATGACCTAGAAAACTATTATGGTTTTCAAAATTTGGATCATTTATTATTATTAGGCACAACTTTAGGTGGGCCTAATACCAGTATTCGGCTTTTTTCTCAACTTTCTCCAAAATTATCAACTGCGGCTATTGTCGTACAGGAAATTTCACCTAAAATTTTATCTGCTTTTGTCGAAGAGTTTGATAAATATAGTAGTTGGAATATGCGTGAAGCTGTTGATGGTACAATTTTAGAGTCAGGGTTCTGTTATATCGCATCCAACGAGTACGCCATCTCCATAGAGGTAAATGACAATAATGAAGTTTTTTTAAAACTATTAGATCCAGTAGAAAAACCTTTAAATAAACTTTTTTCTTCTGCAGCTCAAGTATTTGGAAAATATACCATAGGTGTATTGTTAACAGGAATTGGTGATGATGGCTCAGAAGGTTTTTTAACAATTAAAGAAAAATTAGGTGTTACTATTGCACAAAAAAGTAATACTTGTGTTTATCCTAATTTAGTTGAATGTGCAGTTAGAAAGGGATTAGTTGATAGAGTTGTTGAAGAATCAGATCTTAGCAACGAAATAGAAGCTTTAATTAATGAACATACTGATGATTTATCCTCATCTTGACCATAGAGTTTTTTAATGATTATTATTTGTGATAAATGTAAAACTAGATTTAGACTAGATACCAGCTTAATAAAAAAGACTCTTTTTAAAGTGCGTTGTTCAAAGTGTAAGCATGTTTTTTCAGTTGATACTTCGCCTAAAGAAGATGTCTACGAATTAGAACAAACGAGTATAGAGCCTGAAAAAAAAGTAATTACTATTTGTAATCATAAAGGCGGGGTTGCAAAAACATCAACCTGTTTAAATTTAGGAACTTCTTTGTCAATATTAGGGAAGCGAGTATTATTGATAGATTTTGACGTACAGGCAAATTTAAGTTTATTATTAGGACAAAAAAATGAATTTTCATTTTATGAAATTGTACAAGAAAACATTGATATTCTAAAAGTTATTAAGAATGTACATACAAACTTATGGTTATTACCCTCAAACAGTCGGATGGCATTACTAGCAAAACAATGCTTACAACAAAAAGATTTTAGCTTTATTTTACGTGATGCTTTAAAACCAATTAAAGATCATTTTGATTATATTTTGGTAGATACCCCGCCTTCGGTAAAATTTTTTACACCTAATGCGTTAATGGCCGCTGATTTTGTAATTATTCCTACACAATGTGAATTTTTAGCGATGAACGGCGTATTGCAAACAGAAAATATTATCAAAGCCGTTGCCAAAACACATATTGTTGATTATAGAGTTTTAATTACCATGTTTGATGATAGAAATACTGCTTCAAAAGTTATTTATTCTAAATTAAAGAAAAAGTATGAGGGAAAAATATTTAAAACTTTAATTAATTTTGATTCTAAAATGCAAGAATCCCAAATTGTTAATGAACCCATCGCCTATTATGATGAAAAAGCACTCGCTTCTAAACAATATCATGCGTTAGCAAAAGAAGTTGAACTTATTTAATTACAAATAATTCGTTAATTTTATATTCTAAAAAAAGGAATCTTGAATGTTTCGCAGAGAAATTATTTTCCCTTTAACAACATTTTTATCTATTTTGTTTATTTGGGAATTGATAACACGCTTTAGTGGCTGGAGTCCCCAAGTATTTCCCAGTCCATCAGCAGTGTTAATTAGTATGCAGGAATTGATTAGTAATGGCGCATTATTAAAACACTCTGTTGCTAGTTTATTTAGAGTGAGTATTGGGTTTTTTCTAGCGGTAATCTTGGGTATTCCTATTGGGATTATTTTAGGACGTTGGCAAACTGCAAAGCTGTTATTTAATCCTTTAGTTCAATTTTTGCGACCTATTTCACCTTTAGCATGGATACCATTAGCCATGTTATGGTTTGGCATTGGTGATCTTCCAGCTATTTTTTTAATTTTTTTATCAAGCTTTTTTCCAATGGTCGTTTCAACCAGTGTTGCAGTTGAATCTATTAAACCTACTTTTTTTCAAGTCGCCGCTAATTTTAATTTTAATCGTTATGAAGTGATTACTAAGGTTGTCATGCCAGCAATTACACCTGAAGTTATTACCGCGTTAAGATTGACAATTACTATTGCTTGGCTAGTTGTTGTTGCCGCAGAAATGATTGCAGTACAATCAGGTTTAGGTTATATGATTTTAGATTCTAGGAATGCTCTGCGAATGGACTATGTAATGGTAGGCATGATAGTTATCGGCGTTATCGGTCTATTATTAGATTACATCATGAGGATATTAGGTAATATTGAATCAACTGCATGGGGAAGGTTGTCAAAATAATGAGTCATATACACATAAAAAATTTAACAAAATCTTATATTGATAAAAGACGAGTTGCTCGCTTCAATAGCTCAATAGCAACAAATAATGTTATTAATGTTTTAGATAATATTAATTTAGAATTTGAAGATGGAGAAATGGTTTGTATTTTAGGTCCATCTGGCTGTGGAAAATCTACTTTATTAAGAATGATTGCAGGTTTTGAAGCCCCCACTTCTGGGGAAGTATTAATTAATGGTCAACCTATAAACGGCCCGCGTGCAGACAATATTTTTGTCTTTCAACATAGTGGTTTATTACCGTGGATGACTGTTTGGGAAAATGTAGAATTAGGTGTCCGTCATCTTAAAGACATTTCTCAAAAACATAAAACTATCCAAGAATATATAAGTATGGTGGAACTAACAGGTTTTGAGCATCATTTTCCTCATCAGCTCTCAGGAGGAATGTTAAGGCGTGCAGAACTAGCACGCGCTCTTGCCGTTAATCCTGATACTTTAATTATGGATGAACCTTTTAGTGGTTTAGATTTTTTAACCCACATGAAAATTCGTGAAGAAGTGGTTAATATGCACGAGTTTATTAAAAAAACCACATTAGTTGTGACTCATGATATAGACGATGCTTTAATTATGGGCGACCGAGTAATTGTGATGAGTGATCGACCTGCGAGTATTAAATTAGAAAAAAAATTAGATTTTGGGCGACCACGCGATTTAGGTCAAAACCCAGAGTTAAGGGAGTTACGTGATGAAATATTTTTTATGCTAGGAGTTAGTTATGCTATCTAAAATAAAACTGCCCTGGAAAATAACTATTATTTCAATACTCTGGTTAATTTTTATTTCTTTTTCCCATTATCAGTTAAATTTTGATCGAGGTAGTAAAAAAACGATTTATATGGGCTATATGCCTGTTATTACTAATTTAGCAGCACCGTTATTAGATTATGCCAGTAAAGATAATAAAGATATTCGTTTCAAAGCTTTAAAGTTTGCCTCATTTGCAGAAATGGCAGAATCTTTAAGGAATAAAAAAATTGATGCGGCTTTTATTATTGCCCCGCTATCAATAGTATTACGCCAACAAAATGAAGATATTAAAATTGTGTATATTGGTAATCGTCATGAAAGTACTTTAGTGACGCGTAAAGAGCTTAAGGTTCGTTCATTAAGTGATTTAGCAGGCAGTAAAATTGCCGTCCCAATGCGCTTTTCTGGACATAATATTGCTTTACGAAAATTGCTTAAAAAACGGGGACTAGAAAAACAAATTAATGTCGTAGAAATGAACCCACCTGATATGGCGTCTGCTTTATCTGCTGGAGCTTTGGATGCTTATTTTGTCGGTGAACCTTTTGCGGTACAAACTTTAAAATCAGGAGAGTCTGAAAAATTACTTTACGCAGAAGATATTTCTAAATATTTTATTTGTAATTTAGTAATTGTTAGAAATGATTTTATTAAAACTTATCCTGAAACGGTAAAAATGTTAGTTCAAGGGGCTGTTCGTTCAGGAGTTTGGGCAGAAAATAATCTTGATGAAGCTATAAAAATTGCCGCAAGTTACTGGAATCAATCAGAAGATTTAGTGCGATACGCATTAACTACGCCAAAAAATAGAACCCTTTTCGATCATTATGTTCCAATACAATCTGAAATGCAGATAATGGCAGATGATATGGTCTCATTAGGATTATTAAAAAATAATGATATTACAGGTTTAATTGATGATAGTTTTGCCAAAGCAGTAAAAACCGACAATGTGACTAATGATATAAAAAGTATTTTTGAATGAAGCAAGAAATTGTTCAGTTAGGGGCATCTATCTTAAGAAACAAAGCTAAAATAATTAACAATTTTGAGACCCCTGAATTAATAACAATCATTGATAATTTATTATCTACATTAAAATACTCAGAGGGAGTAGGGCTTGCCGCTCCCCAGATTAATCAGTCCTGTTGTATTTTGGTTATTGCCTCTAAACCGACAACTCGTTATCCCAATGCCTCAGTCATGCAGCCTGTGATAATGGTGAATCCTACCTTTAAAGTGCTTTCAGAAAAACAACAACAAGATTGGGAAGGCTGTTTAAGTATTCATGGAATTAGAGCGTTAGTTTCACGTTATCAATCTATTCTAGTGAATTACCAAGATGTTAAAGGCAATAAACAACAGCTTGAGCTAGAGGGTTTTGTCGCACGAATTTTTCAACATGAATATGACCATTTACAAGGACTGGTTTATTTGGATCGTGTAGAAAATAATAAAGATATTATTTCAGAAACAGAGTTTTTTAAATTAACAGACATTGCCAAACAATAACTTATGAGTATAAAAACACGCTTCGCCCCAAGTCCTACAGGTTATTTACATATCGGAGGTGCAAGAACTGCCTTATTTTCTTGGCTTTATGCTAAAAAATACCAAGGTAAATTTGTCTTAAGAATAGAAGATACCGATTTAGAGCGTTCTACTCAAGAATCCGTTGATGCAATTTTAGAGGGCATGCGTTGGCTGGGACTTGATTATGATGAAGCACCTATTTATCAAACGCAACGATTTGATCGTTATCAACAAGTCATTCAGCAACTATTAGACCAAGGCGATGCCTACTATTGTTACTGTAGTAAAGATGAGCTTAATGAAATGCGTGAAGCTCAAAAACTACGCAAAGAAAAACCACGTTATAATGGACGCTGCCGACAACATAATCATTCAGAAAATAAATTAGAAAAAGTTATCCGCTTTAAAAACCCTCAAACAGGGGAAGTGGTGATTGATGATTTAGTTAAAGGTAAAATAATCATTAAGAATAAAGAGCTAGATGACTTAATTATTGCGCGTTCTGATGGCTCACCTACTTATAATTTAACCGTTATTGTTGATGATATGGACATGAAAATTTCGCATGTTATACGTGGGGATGACCATATAAATAATACACCTAGGCAAATTAATATCCTGAAAGCCTTAAAAGCTGATTTACCCCATTATGCTCATTTGCCAATGATTTTAGGTGCTGATGGTGCAAGATTATCTAAACGTCATGGGGCGGTCAGCGTGATGCAATACCGTGATGAAGGTTTTTTACCTGAAGCATTACTTAATTATTTAGCTCGTTTAGGCTGGTCATCCGGCGATCAAGAAATATTTTCAATGGATGAAATGATTGCTCTATTTGAATTAAAAAATGTCAATGTTGCGGCATCAACGTTTAACCATGAAAAATTACTATGGCTTAATCATCACTATATTATGAATAGTGACCCTAATTTAGTGGCAACTCATCTAAACTGGCATTTAGAAAACTTAGGCATTGATTCAACAACAGGGGCAAATCCTGTCGCAATGGTTAAAGCGCAACGAGAACGATGTAAAACCTTAGTAGAAATGGCAACCGCAAGTCGCTATTTTTACCAAGACTTTGAACAATATGACCCAAAAGCCGCCAAGAAAAACTTTAAAATAGGAAGTGATAAGGTTTTACAACAGCTTCTTAATGAATTTTCTAATATTGACAATTGGGATGGTAAAATTTTACATCAAATAATATTAGATACCTCAGAAGAGCTGGAATTAAAACTTGGAAAAGTTGCCCAACCATTGCGTGTTGCTATTTGTGGAACGGCTGTATCTCCTGCTATTGATGTAACTTTAGAATTATTAGGTCGTGATAGGGTTTTAAAAAGGATAAAAACAGCGATAAATTATATAAAAGGGCTGGACAAATAGAAAGATCACTGTATAATTAGCGAACTCAATTGGGGCCATAGCTCAATTGGGAGAGCGCAACACTGGCAGTGTTGAGGTCGGCGGTTCGATCCCGCCTGGCTCCACCATATAAAAAATAAATTAGTCTTAGTCCCCATCGTCTAGAGGCCTAGGACACCGCCCTTTCACGGCGGTAACGGGGGTTCGAACCCCCCTGGGGACGCCAAATTTTAAAAGTTTATATTTAATTAAACTTATTAGTGATAAAAAATAAATCAGTCTTAGTCCCCATCGTCTAGAGGCCTAGGACACCGCCCTTTCACGGCGGTAACGGGGGTTCGAACCCCCCTGGGGACGCCAAATTTAAAGGTCTACTTTTTTCTAAAGTAGACCTTTTTTGTTTTCTGCTTCCTGAATAAGTTAATTTTTTAGCTACCGAGGAATATTAATCATGTCACCAATATGAATATTGTTAATATTTTTAATTTGCCGGTTATTACTCAATAATGTTCTAAACGAAACCCCAAACCGCGAAGCAATTGAATAAAGACTATCCCCTCGCTGAACAAAATAAGTCCTAGATGATGAACTCTTACGTTGTGATGATGCAATTTTAGTTGGTATACTTGGAGTATATCGCGGCGGTTTATTTAAAACTGGGGGCTTATTTCTAGGAACTTTTGCATAAGTATAACGAGATTTTACTGGTGGCGTATATCTTGGTGGAGCGTTGTATCTTGGTGGTGAATTACGTTTTGAAGGTGTAGGTGTATAACTCGGAAGTGGATTATATTTTGTGGACGGTTTATAGCTTGGAGTCGGGGGCTTAGTATAACCGTATGTCGTTGCATGATTACTAATAGCCGATACCGTAGTTACTGAAAATACCGCTAACCATTCCAAAGTACTATTTGCAACATTTTTAGTATAATTTGAACGATAAGTAGGTTTACCTGCATTATAAATCCCTGCAGCCGCTTCAAATTGTCCTTGTTCTATTAAAGGAACCATGCCATGAATAACAAAATGTGCAGCTTTTGCCCGTAAAGAATAATAGGGAATAAACATTAATAGCGGATTAGCCATAAAATTAACCCCCGTTAATTCTGTAATTTTCCGGTAATTACTCTCAAGTGTTACTTGCGCTAATCCTTTTCCAGACCAAGGAGTATTAGAGGCGCTATCATGTTTATTCTCAATTTTAGGATTCCAACTTGATTCATGAGTAATAGAGGCACATGCGTAAGCATAAACTGTTGGGTTAGTCACACCTGTTTCCCTAAAAGCTCTAACTAGAAGTTCAACATAGCGTGTAGCTTTAGGTTTCCATATTCTGGGAATAGCGTTTAAATTTATTTTCATATTAGTTAATCTCGGCTTATTTTATTATTATAAAACAAAATCTTTTTTAATTAGGCTTAAAAAACAGGCAGTAGCAATACCTGCTGAGGAAAAAATCATACACATTATCATAATCTGATAACGAGCGGCGATAAAAGGAGAGATTCCTGATAAAATTTGTCCTGTCATCATCCCTGGTAAAGATACTAATCCTACGGCTAATAATGAATTAATAACAGGAATCATTGCGGCATTAAACGCGATATTTCGAGCAACAAGGTAATTATTATTACGGCTCATTTCAGCAACAAATCTCTCGGCGGCTAAACTAACACTGTTCATCGTATTTGCAAACACCATTCCACCTAAAGGAATAAGGTAACGTGGTTCATACCAAGGATTAAGCTGAAGAACTCCTTGGGTAATAATAATTAATAAAACACTGCCACCGATAAAAATAGCAATAATAGTGGGCATTAAAAATTTTCTACGTTGGCTACTATTAACCGTCCCTAAAGCAATCCAGCTTGAACATAATATCATAACAAGTAAAACCACTAACAGAATATAAGCAGATTCAGAGGTAAACAAATAATTTAAAAAATAGCCAATTAAAAATAATTGTCCTAACATTCTTAAAAGTGAATAAAAGGCTTGACCTACCGCTAACTGCCATCTAATAAAAAGTATTAATACTGCTAATACGGGAATAAAAGCCATCGCAAGATCATTTAATGGAATAGCTTGAACGGAAGTATTCATTAATTTAACAACTCAGCGGCAATTTGTTTTCTAAAACTCCCATTAACAGATTGATTAATGAGTAAGGCAAATGGTAACCATTGATTATTTTTATAAAGATAACCAGCATAACTACTCACCCCTGTTAATGTTCCAGTTTTCGCTAAAATTCGGTTATTTTGTGATTTCATCAGTTTCTTATATGGTGCAAATTGTTGTAAAACTTGAACAAGCTCAACAGCAGTTAAATAATTATGACGAGATAATCCAGCTCCCTCATAAAATTTTTTATCCCAATTAAATAACTGTTTAACTTTTTCAGTATAAGCCCGTTGTGATTTATCTATCGTCGCAGGCATACCATACGCTTTTGCTCCCATCATTAAAAATAATTGATTAGCAATAAAATTATTGGAATATTTCAACATTGCCTCAATGGTTTTAGCTAAAGTTTTACTATTCAAGTGCTGATAAAACACCTTTTTTATATTACCACCCTGCCCCTCTAAAACCTTTCCATGAACCTCAATTCCATTTTGTCGTAATTTTTCGATAAAAACTTCAGCAAAATAACGTGGTGCAAGCTGTTGTTTTTTTAAATTTACCCGATGTTTTCCATAAGAAAGTCGCCTGGCAAATGTTTTCATTATTGGAGTTAAGGGCGTTTGAGATTCACCACTATATATCCCTTTTTTATTACGGTGAATACTTAAGGTATTAAAATTAATTGCCAATGCACTAAGCGGTGCGTCATAAGGATTATTTGTTTGTGAGCGTCCATTGATGACTATATTATCAATAAAATAAGAACTATCCATGATTAAGTCGTTAATTTTTGTAAGCCCCTTTTTTTTAAGTTGAAAAATCATTTTGTCTAATTCTTCAGAGGTAATATAAGGATCACCATAACCTTTAATAATAAGATTTTGTTGGTCGTTTAAATAAAAATCAGTGTGAAAGTGGTGGTCAGGTTTCCAGGTTTTTAAAGCTAATAACGCCGTGAGAATTTTAAGTGTTGAGGCTGGAATCCTTGGTTGATTCTCGTTTAAATGATGGCTATTATCTCCGCTAACATAAAGACTCGCTTTTGGCATTTGATATAAACGTTGTAAAGCACTTTTAGCGTTAACAAAGGAAGTATAAAATGTTAATAAAAAAAACACCGCAGTAAAACTTATAGTCTTCATTATTCAACCAATAGATGATAAAGTAGAAACCTAAAGTATAGAGTATGTAACTAAAATTTCTATTTTCTACCTTCTAATTACATTATGTTAAACATTCATCAAATTCCTGTTTTAAGTGATAATTACATTTATTTACTTCATGATACTGACAGTAATCAAACCGCAGTAGTTGACCCTGCACTCGCCGAGCCTGTTTTAGAAAAATTGAACGCATTAGGCTTATCACTTACCTATATTTTAAATACTCATCATCATAGTGACCATATTGGTGGCAATGCAACCTTGAAAAAAGTAACCGCCTGTCAAATAGTTGCCGCTGAATCCGATCATAATCGCATTCCACAAATTGATATTCCACTAAAAGAAGGTGATAGTTTTCAATTAGGTTCAGCAACAGCAACTGTCATCGCAACCGATGGTCATACCTTGGGGCATATTGTTTTTTGGTTTAAAGCTGCAAATGCTTTATTTTGTGGTGATACTTTATTCGCAATGGGATGTGGGCGATTATTTGAGGGTAGTGCAGAACAAATGTGGCATTCTTTAAATAAATTAGCGGTGTTGCCATCAAATACTCAGATTTATTGCGCCCATGAGTACACTGAAAACAATGGTTATTTTGCCTTAAGTATTGATCCTAAAAATGCAGATTTAAAAGCTAGAATGCAGCATGTAAAACAACAACGTCAACAAGGATTAGCCACCGTTCCCTTTTCACTTGCCGAAGAGTTAGCAACCAATCCTTTTTTAAATGCAAAAACCTATTTAGAATTTGCGGAGATTAGACAACAAAAAGATAATTTTGTGAATTAAGATTATCGCTACTTTAAGTTAGTAACTCTAATTCCTGTAATCGTTGCGGCGTTCCTATATCCATCCATAAACCCATAAACTTTTCACCAGAAACATAGCCTTTATCAGCAGCATCTTTTAATATAGGTCCTAATTTTAATTTATTTATTTCATGATTTTCAAAAAGCTTAGGGTTGTAAAGTCCTATGCCCGTAAAAGTATAGCGATTATCATGAGCGGTACTCAACAAACCATTGGTTGCTAAAGAAAAATCCCCATCCAAATGAAATTCAGGATTATCAACTAAAATTAAATGTGCCAGCGTTAACCGCTGTTTTCTTAGTCTTTCTAAGGGAAAATGACAAATAATATCACTATTAATCACAATAAAAGGCTTATCTCCTAATAAAGGCAATGCCTTAATAATTCCTCCTGCTGTTTCTAATCCCTGTTCACCTTCATTAGAGTAAGCAATAGTTGCTCCAAATTGTTTGCCATTACCTAAAGAATTCATAATTTGTAAACCTAAATAGGCAACATTTATCACGATGTCTTTAAATCCTGCATTGACTAATTTTTCAATATTGTATTGAATTAATGACTTACCATTAACTTTTAATAATGGCTTTGGAGTATTTTTAGTTAAAGGTAACATTCGGTCGCCACGCCCTGCGGCTAATATCATTGCTTTCATAATTTGTGTTGGTAAAAAGGAATAATTCGAGTTTTAAGCCAATGATCAAATTCATTTAATTCAGGATAACGTTGGCAAATTTGTTCAATATAAGCCATTATTCGAGGAATATCAGCTAAATAAGTTGATTTATTATCCCGTAAATGCAAACGTGAAAAAATACCAAGGACTTTAAGATGTCTGTGTAACCCGATTAAATCAAACCAGCGTTTAAATGTTGCAAAAGAAACCTCCAGCATTTTATTTTCAAACAACCGTAAATAATACGCAATTAACCAAATATCTAAACGATCTTCCGGCCAAGTAATATAACAATCACGTAATAAAGACACCAGATCATAGGTTATCGCTCCGATAACCGCATCTTGAAAGTCAATCACCCCCATAGGTTTTGAACCAGAAACCATTAAATTACGAGAATGATAATCTCTATGTACACATACTTGTGGTTGCTCTAATGCCGATTCAATTAAAAAATTATTTAAATGCTGCTGTAAATTTTGGGGTATTGTTTTTCCCAGTAATTTTTTGGTAAACCAATTATAAAAAAGTGATAATTCATCGGTTAATAATGCTTTATCATAGAGAGGTAAGTTAGATTTTTTTATACTTGTATGTGATTGTAACTTAAACAACTCATTAAGTGCATTTTGATAAAGTATGTCCGCATTGATGGTGGTAAGTTCATCAAGTAAACATTTTGAACCGAAGTCTTCTAATAACAAAAAACCTTGTGGTAAATTTTGATGATAAATATGAGGAACATTTACTGTTGAATTTTTCAACAATGCCGCAACGTTAATAAACGGAGTGATGTCTTCTTTATCAGGCGGGGCATCCATAACAATATATGAACCTTGTGGATGCAAAACTCTAAAATAACGTCTAAAACTAGCGTCACTAGAGGCTAATTCAAAGGAATTAACTTTTAAAAGAATTTTATTTTCAAGCCAATCAAGGATTACAGTAGCTCGTTTATCGGAAGTTATCATCACGTTTAAGGCTTTTATTGTAAAATATAATTAAATTTCAGGTAGAATGGTAAGTTGTATTTTATTCGATTTTCGCATTATTAAGCCACAAAACTAACCATGAACCGTCATCTTTTTGTTGTTTTTCTTTTTGTATATGCCCCATTTAGCCTTGCGGCAAAATCTGATGGGAATTGCCAGAAAAATGAATCTGGCGAATGGTCTTGTGTGAATGAAAAACCACTTACATCCACCAAACTAAACGCTATAGAAGAAGTACCTCCTGAAATAAAAGCAGAACCCTCGGTTACTCATAAATCACCTGAAATAGTTAGAAAAAAGCAATTACATAAACCTAAGACTCAGGAAGAAATTAACGTTAAATTTGCTAAAAACCCTGCTTCTATTGCGCCATTAATTACGCCAAATGTGGTTATGAATCCATCTATTGACGCTCCACCTAAGTCGTCTAATAATCCTGATGGTTGGAATTGTTTACCTGCCTCTGAAAATGGTGATTGGAATTGTCAGTTAGTAGGTGTAGACCCTAAAGGAAAATTACAAATTATTAAAGAAGATTATGATACTGGAATTGGTTTATTAGATCCTGCTTTTAGTCGGCAACAAGAAAGTGCGTTTAAAAATTTATTGTCAGAATTTTCTTATGACCCCTGGGGACAATGTGATAGTCGCCAACCAATAGCAAAAAATCGTATTCCAAGAAAAAATTTAAGAGAAACTACACCTTTAGATATTACCTCAGATTATTCAGAATTATTAGATGGTGAAATTACAGGGTTTACAGGTAATGTTGAAATGACTCGTGCTGACCAACATTTACGGGCAAATATGGCCAGTTATGATACGGTGTCTGATATGATGGATACTCAAGGTCAAGTTTATTATAGTGAAGATGGTTTAGCTTTATTTAGTAACAGCGCGTCCTTACATTTTGCAACCGATCAATCCGTTTTACGTGATGCACTGTTTATTTCACTTGACGGTCCTATACGTGGTAGTGCTAAAGTTGCATATCGAGACAGTGACCTGTTATCACATTACAAAGATGCATCTTACACTAGCTGTCGCCCTGGAAATCAGGATTGGATTGTTCATGCAAGTCGTTTTAAAATGAACAAAGAAAGTGGTTTAGGATCAGCAACGAATGCTTGGCTAGAGTTTAAAGGCGTTCCTATTCTTTATACACCATATATTAATTTCCCTATTGATGACCGCCGTACTACTGGGTTTTTATTTCCAAGTATTGGCTCAAATGAAGAAAATGGGTTTGATATGGAAATTCCTTTTTATTGGAATATTGCCCCAAATTTAGATGCAACCTTACGACCCCGTTATCTGAGTAAACGTGGGGTTTTATTAGGCGGTGATTTTCGATACCTTACTGAAATAACTAAAGGTTCAGTAGGTTTAGAAATAATGCCTTATGATGAATTACGAAATCGACCTAGATTTCATGGAAAACTTCTCAATGTTACTCGTCTTGCAAAAGGGTTAATTGCCGACCTAGATCTTAATTTTGTATCTGATAATGATTATTTTGATGAGTTAGGTGATACTTTAAGTATTTCTGATAGACGACATGTTAGAAGTCGGGCTGATATTCGTTATAATCAGCCGGGAGTTTCTTTTTTAACTCGTGCAGAAAGTTACCAAACGATTGATAGAACCATACCTGAAACATTTAGACCTTATTTAAAATTACCTCAAGTCGCCTTAAATTTAAACCACTCATTCGACTCAACCATCCCCGTAGATTTAGGTATGAGCAATGAGTACATTAATTTTTATCGCTCAAATAGTATTACCGCTCACCGTTTTAATACCAAACCTTTTGTATCTTTACCTATCATTGATTCGGGATCGTATATTATCCCTAAAATATCATTCCAATTTACACATTATTTATTGAACAATCAGTTAGCAGGAAAACCAAGTAGCATTAGCCGTGGATTACCAATAGCTTCAATTGATACTGGTTTATTTTTAGAAAGGGATTTTAAATTTGGCAGTGCTGATTTATTGCATACAATTGAACCTCGGGTATTTTATCTTTATATTCCAGAAACAAATCAAGATGATATTCCTATTTTTGATACCGCACTTAATGATTTTACCTACAACAGTTTGTTTAGAGAATATAGTTATAGTGGACTCGATAGACTACAAAATGCCAATCAAGTTTCAGTCGGATTAACTTCACGTATTATTGACTCAAATACAGGCATGGAATATTTAAAATTTGGTATAGGGGAGGTTTTTTATTTTGCAGACCGAACAGCAATGTTACCAGGTCAAGCTATTCAAACTAACCAACTTTCCAATGTTGTTGCCGAACTTAGTGGTCGTTTTAATCAACATTTATCATTTTCAACGGGTTTACAATGGGATCCTTACGAAAATGACTTTGATCGTGGACACGTTCGCTTACAATTTATTAATCGTCCCGACCAAGTTATCAATCTAGGTTATCAATATCGACAAAATGAACTGATTCAAAGTGATGTCTCATTTCGTTGGCCAATTTATGATAATTGGTACGCTGTTGGACGTTGGCAATATTCACTAAAATTTAATACCACCAAAGAAAGTTTTATTGGTCTGGAAAAAGAAGGTTGTTGCTGGAGATTTCGTGTTGTTGGACGAAAATATATTAACGCGATTAGTGCAACTGCGGAAGCTGAATTACAAACAGGTATTTTTCTACAATTAGAATTGAAAGGACTAAGCAGTTTTGGTGATAAAGTTGAAGAATTTTTAGAGAAAAATATTTCTGGTTATGAAAAACCACAATAGAGACACGTAAAAAAATGATTAAAATAATTATTATTAGTTTTATCTGGGGACTTTCTTTTTTTAGTGCGACATTAAATGCTGAGGTTCTTGATCGTATTATAGCCATTGTTGAAAATGATGTGATACTTGATCAAGAATTAAATAAAGAAGTCGACGTTATTTCTCAAAAGATAAGAGCAAACCAAACTCAAATGCCGCCTGAACCTATTCTTAGAAAACAAGTTTTAGAGCGATTAATTTTACAAAAATTACAATATCAATTGGCAGAACGCTCAGGTGCTCAAGTAAGTGATGAAATGTTACGGGCAGCTATTACAAATATTGCAAAAGAAAACAACATGAGTTTGCAACAGTTTAAAGCAACGTTTGAAGCCCAAGATTTAAATTACCAAGAATTTGAAAAAAAGGTTAAAAGTGAAATAATTTTAGAGCAGTTACGTCTTCGTGAAATATCTAATCGAATTAAAGTTACCGATCGAGAAATTCAACATTACCTAGAAACTCGTTCAGGAGTTAATGCTGATGTAAGCTATCATCTAGGGCATATTTTAATTGCCCTTCCTGAAGGTGCAAAAGCAAAAGAGATTCAAGTAGCCCATGCAAAAGCCAATAAAATTGTTGCTAAATTACGAACTGGGGAAAACTTTGAACAATTAGCTATACGCGTTTCAGAAGGCAACAAAGCATTAACAGGTGGTGATTTAGGTTGGCGTACCATTGAACAAATGCCAACTATTTTTACCGAGATTGTTCCAACCATGAAAAAAAATGATAT
Source organism: Methylococcaceae bacterium (assembly GCA_030627205.1). Classification (GTDB taxonomy): domain Bacteria; phylum Pseudomonadota; class Gammaproteobacteria; order Methylococcales; family Methylomonadaceae; genus WTBX01. The sequence continues at coordinate 11,986 of DAOUSN010000028.1, read as the reverse complement.
TGCTAAACCCATAAGAAGTCCCAGTGGTTTTCATATTATCAAAGTACTGGATTTAAAAGGAGCTATTAATTTAGATGAACATCACCTAGTTACAAAAACCAAAGTACGTCATATTTTAATAAAAACGAATGAATTGATGAATGATGAAGATGCTCGACAAAAATTAGTCACCTTAAAGCAACGAATTAAAGATGGGGATAATTTTGCCACACTTGCACGTTCCCATTCAGACGATCCCACTTCCTCACTTAAAGGAGGAGATTTAGGATGGGTAACTTCTGGTGTTTTAGTTCCAGTTTTTGAACAAACAATGAATTCATTAGCATTAGGTGAAATTAGTGAGCCAATACAAACAACATTCGGTTGGCATATTATTCAAGTCTTAGAACGTGAAGAAACGGACGACAAGGGTGAGTTTGGAAAAAACCAAATCAGAGAACAAATTCGTCGTCGCAAAATAGAAGAAGAAACCGAGCTTTGGATGCGTAGATTACGTAGTGAAGCATTTGTAGAGATTTATTTAGAAAGATTATAATTAATATTCCCAAAACCTTGTATTTTAGTAAGATTCCCGACAGTTGACTACTCATAAATTGTCGGGAATTTCAAACTAAATTTGTCGTTTTTAAACTTTGTGATAAACCTCCGCGCCTTCTTTCAAAAATTGCTCAGATTTCTCGTCCATACCTTTTTGTAACGCTTCTTGTTCATTAAAGCCTTTTTTTGCCGCATATTCTCGAACATCTTGGGAAATTTTCATCGAACAAAAGTGCGGGCCACACATCGAACAAAAATGGGCTACTTTAGCGGAATCTTTAGGTAAAGTTTCATCATGAAATTCACGGGCTTTTTCTGGGTCTAACCCAATATTAAATTGATCTTCCCAACGAAATTCAAAACGGGCTTTACTCATCGCATTATCACGGATTTGCGCGCCAGGATGTCCTTTTGCTAAATCGGCGGCATGGGCGGCAATTTTATAGGCGACAATGCCTTCACGAACATCTTCTTTATTCGGTAAGCCTAAATGTTCTTTTTGAGTGACATAACATAACATCGCACAGCCGTACCAACCAATATTTGCCGCACCAATCGCGGAGGTAATATGATCGTAACCGGGTGCAATATCGGTTGTTAAAGGCCCTAAAGTGTAAAAAGGGGCTTCATCACAATCTTCTAACTGCTTCTCCATGTTCACTTTAATCATGTGTAATGGTACATGCCCTGGTCCTTCGATCATGGTTTGAATATCATGTTTCCACGCAATTTTAGTTAATTCGCCTAACGTTTCTAATTCCGCAAATTGGGCTTCATCATTCGCATCGTAAATTGAACCGGGACGTAAACCATCGCCTAAGGAGAAGGAAACATCATAGGCTTTCATGATTTCACAAATATCTTCAAAATGGGTATATAAAAAGCTTTCGGTATGATGCGATAAACACCATTTCGCCATAATTGATCCCCCACGCGACACAATGCCTGTCATTCGTTTTACCGTCATGGGGATATGATGTAAACGGACACCCGCATGGATAGTAAAATAATCAACCCCTTGTTCAGCCTGTTCAATTAACGTATCACGGAAAATTTCCCAGGTTAAATCTTCAGCTTTACCATTTACTTTTTCTAAAGCTTGATAAATGGGAACTGTTCCAATAGGGACGGGCGAATTACGCAATATCCATTCACGGGTTTCATGAATATTTTTGCCTGTTGATAAGTCCATAATGGTATCACCACCCCAGCGAATCCCCCATAACATTTTTTCAACTTCTTCTTCAATTGAAGAAGTAACCGCTGAATTTCCTAGGTTTCCATTAATTTTAACTAAAAAATTGCGTCCAATAATCATCGGTTCTAATTCAGGATGATTAATATTACACGGAATAATCGCACGACCTCTAGCGACTTCATCACGAACAAATTCAGCAGTTATTTTTTGAGGGATTTTAGCCCCTAAAGCATCCCCTGCATGTTGGTTTTTCCATAAATCCTGCATTTCATCCATTTTTTGATTTTCACGAATGGCAATAAATTCCATTTCAGGGGTAATAATACCTTGACGTGCGTAGTACATTTGGCTGACGTTTTTACCTTTTTTTGCACGCCGTGGTTGGCTAATATGTTTAAACCGTAAATGTTCCGTGGTAGCATCATGTAAACGTTCGTGTCCAAATTCAGAGGAAGGACCGTCTAATAATTCAGTATCATCTCGCTCTAAAATCCATGGGTTACGAATTTCAGCCAAGCCTTTTTTTAAATCGACTTCTACAGTGGGGTCGGTATAAACACCAGAGGTATCATAAATATAAAGCGGCGGATTTTTTTCGATGCCAAAATTAACAGGCGTATCTGAAAGCGTGATTTTACGCATGGGAACTTGAATATCAGGGCGTGAGCCTTCAACATATATTTTTTCAGAAGCGGGATAGGGTGCAATTTTTACACGATTAATGGTCGTTTCTGTGAGGGTATTTTCTTTTAAATCAGCACTCATGCTTTCTTTCTCCAAATTTACAAAAAAACTAAGGCGCAGAAAAACATAAGGGGGCTTTCCTACGCTGGTATTATCCAGGCTCAGGTTCAAAGGGTTTTTCTCAGCTTTATTTTAAAATAAAACACCCCTAGCCTTTATAAGCAACCGTCTAAACTAAAGGATAACGGCTTGAATTGCAAGTTAAATTCTAAATCCTGTTTTAGCAAGTTATTATAAATCCAGAGATTTTATTAATTATTTAAGTAATTAGCTGTTACTTTATTTCTATTAAATACCATATAGAGAAACTTAATTTAAGCTAAAATGGTGATTTTTATAATTAATATAAATATGATATTTAAAAATTTATTTTTTAGCCTTTGCTTTATTAGCTTAATACCTGTCTTTATAAATAATACTCTGGCATCAGAAAAAGGAACAGCCAGTTATTATTCGTCTAAATTTCAAGGTAGGAAAACGGCAAGTGGTCAACGTTATGACAAGAGAAAATTAACCGCCGCCCATAAACACCTTCCCTTTGGTAGTAAAGTTAAAGTGACTAATTTAAGCAATAACCGCTCTGTTATCGTCACTATCAATGATCGTGGTAAATTTCGGAAACGATTGATTGATTTATCTTATGCGGCGGCTAAAAAATTGAAGTTTGTTAAAAGAGGATTGGCTAAAGTAAAGGTGACGGTGTTAAAACCTTAAATTTTATTTTAAGCGAGAGACGTGAAACTTCGCGTCTCTACAGTAGACTTAATGTAATAAAACTAAGTGTTGTTTTCAGCTTCTGCTTGTCGGTATCGTATAGACGAATAAACGGACAAGCCAATAAAAGTGACTCCAACTAACCCTGTAAATACTTCAGAAATATGAACCACCATACTAAGTAACATAATCATCGCTAATGCACCAATGGCATAATGCGCCCCATGCTCTAAAAAAATATAATCGTCTAATGTGCCTTTATCCACTAAAAAAATAGTGAGTGACCGCACAAACATAGCCCCAATGGCTAAACCCACCATAATGATAACTACGTCTTTGGTAATCGCAAACGCACCAATAACCCCATCAAATGAAAAGCTGGCATCTAAAAATTCCAAATAAACAAAAGCCATCACCCCTGTTCGTTTTAAGACTTTTCCTGTAATAGCGTCTTGATTTTCACCTTCTAGTAGCTCAATACTTGTAATCAAAACATATAGCACAATTCCCCCTAAACCGGCAAGTAAGGCAGATAATTTTTCTTCGGTGGGTAAAAAACTTTGCATAATCAATAAGGCAAAGAGGGCGATAATCACTTCCGCAGAATCTAGCTTGCCAATTTTAAAAAGTTTTTTCTCAAGCTTTTCTAACCACATTACTTCTTTTTCATGATCCAGAATAAAGTATAAAAAAACTAATAGTAAAAAAGTTCCGCCAAAAGCAGAAATTTGAACATGCGCCGAGGTTAAAAAAGAAGAATATAAATCAGGATCGGCAATCGCCATGTAAGCTACTTTAAAAATGCCTAAATCTGCTGCAAAAGCAACAATGACCACAGGAAAAACTAAACGCATTCCCAGTACGGCAATTAACATTCCCCAGGTTAAAAATCGATGTCTCCAAAGGTCGTCCATATTTTTCAATACACTAGCATTAACAACCGCATTATCAAATGATAAACTGACTTCAAGTATCGCTAAAATACTAACAATAGCAACAGATGACCATCCCCCCCAAAGTAAGGCGATTAATAAACCAATGCCAGTAATGATAAATGAATATTTAAAATGTTGCATAATAAAGCCTTTAATTTTAGTAAAAATATAGTAATAACAATGTTTTGATAGATAATAAAATAATTTTTATATTCTTCATTGGTAGTTTGTAGGATCATCTATTGCAACTTGTTCAAAACCTATTCTACGCAAACGACAAGCGTCACAAACCCCGCAAGCATACCCATTTTTATCCGCAGAATAACAAGAAATAGTTTGCTGATAATTAACCCCTAAAGCAATACCTTGTCGAATAATATCAGCTTTAGTTAATTTAATTAATGGCGTGTGGATTTTAATAAAAAGACCTTCTACACTGGTTTTAGTGGCAACATTAGCAAGTGTCTGAAAGGCGTTAATAAATTCAGGGCGACAATCAGGATAGCCCGAATAATCAACCGCATTAACTCCTATAAAAATATTATAAGCCTGTAATACTTCCGCCCAGCCTAAAGCCAATGATAAAAAAATAGTATTTCTGGCAGGAACATAAGTAACAGGAATACCTGATTGCGGGGTATTAGGGACAGCAATATGTTCATCAGTCAGTGCAGACCCTCCTATAGAAGCTAAATCTAAATCAATAATTTTATGGGAGATTACTTGGTAATCACTAGCAATTTTTTTAGCGGCTGTTAGCTCGGCATTATGACGTTGCCCATAATTAAAACTTAATGCGTAACAGAGAAATCCTTGCTGTTTGGCAAGTGCTAAAACAGTGACAGAATCTAAGCCTCCTGAAAGCAGAATAATGGCTTTTTTTGACATGAATTATTTACCATGAGCATCTGCCCACAGGTATTTATGAAGTTGAATTTGAAAGCGAACAGCTAATTTATCGTGTAAAATTTTATCAGCAAGTAGTGTTGCAGACATTTTATTAATAACTGGGGAGAATAAAACTTGGCAGAGTGCGGTTAAATTATATTTAATTAATAATTCTTTAGACCACTGATAATCATCATCAGTAGCAATAACAAATTTGATTTGGTCTTGAGCGGTTAAATAATTAATATTTTGATAGCGATTTTTAGAGAGTTCTCCAGAGCTTGGAGTTTTAAAATCCATTACTTTGATAATGCGTGAATCAACCTTAGAGACATCTAATGCACCACTAGTTTCTAACGAGACTTGATAACCCTTATTCGCTAATTGTTTCATTAAAGGGTGAACATTAGCTTGAGAGAGTGGTTCTCCGCCAGTTATTGTAATATAATTGGTATTATATTGCTCAACATCACGGATAATTTGTTCTAAAGAGAATTTATCACCGCCAGTAAAGGCATAGCTAGTATCACAATAAACACATCGCAACGGACAACCAGTTAACCGAATAAATACTGTAGGTAATCCTACAGTATTTGATTCACCTTGTAGAGAATAAAAAATCTCAGTTAATCGTAAATAATTTATCACTCAATAAATAATTATAACGCGGCTTGACCAGCTTTTCTTATTGCTAATTTAGCGGCATCTGATTTAGGGTAATTAAGAATAACATAATCTAAATATTCTTTAGCTTTAGCTCTTTGATTTAACTCTAATTGCACAAAACCAAGCTTCAACAGCGCGTCAGGTACTTTATTACTTTTAGGATAGGCTAAAACCACCCTGTCAAATGCCTGCATTGCTTCAGTTTTTTTACCTTTAAGAAGATAAGCTTCACCTAACCAATATTGAGCATTATCTGCAAATGAACCTTTAGGAAAATCTTTGATAATATTTTGAAACTCAACAATCGACAAATCAGCATTACCCGATCTTAAAATAGCATAAGCACTTTGATAACGCTGCTGTTCACTACCTAAGGTTACAGGAGCTGCTACTTTAGCAACTACAGGTTTCGCAAGTGGTGTATTAATAATAGGAGTAACCACAGCCGCTTTAGTTGCTTCGACTGCTAAATTATTCAATCTTGCATCTACAGTAGTATTTACAGCATTTTGAACTTGCTGCAAACCATTGATAGCAACGGCTTGCTGGTTGACTTTCGCTTGAATACTAGCAACACTTGTTTGTAGTTGGTCTAGGCGTGTTATCAGTTGACTAGTAATAGCATCTGCTCCAGTGGCAGGCTTTAAAATAGTGGTACGATAAACAACCGAACTATCAAGAACGGGTGGTAATGGTGTTGCTGCGTAAGCAGTACTTGCACCAGTGCAAGCTGTTAATAAGATAAAATGTGACAGTTTCATTAGTTAGTTCCTCGGATAGATTAAATTAACACGTCTATTAAGACGCCATGCGGCTTCGTTATGACCAAATGAAGCGGGCTTTTCTTCGCCATAACCAACAAATTCTAGCTGACCTCTAAAAACGCCTTTTGCTTCCATTATTCTTGCAACTGATATTGCTCTTTGCTCACCTAACGCAATATTATATTCACGAGAGCCACGCTCGTCAGCATGACCTTCTAAAACAATAATTTGATTAGGATGTGTTCGTAAATACTCACTATGTTTATTTATAATCGGCATAAACTGGGATTGTACCTCACTATTATCAAACATAAAATAAATAGTATCTTGTGTTAATGATGCGCTATCGCTATTATCATCAAGAGTTTGTTTAAAATTGTTTGAATCATAGCCTATATTATCCACTCCATAATCATTAACAGTATTATTTCCGTAACCATTATAATTACCTATTGAGGCATCTGGAAATCCATTATCAACAAATTCTTGATCAGTTTTATTAGAGTTACAAGCCGATAAAAATGTGACAATCAAAGCTAACATTATTGCGGCTTTATTAATCCTCATCTTTAGTATTTCCACTTTGTAAGTATAATTGATATTAGTTGCATTATAATTATTGAAAAATTAAAATTATAGTAAAATACATAATATTTTCACCTATGGTTTTTAAAATCGGTTCTTATTAATGTTAATCAGGTAGGATCTCTAGAGTAACTTTTTAATTCTATATTTTAATGTTATTGAGTTTTCGTTCCTAAGTATAGTAAATATTCAACTTAATAGTAGTAAAGATTTAAAAAAATAAGTGAATAATTTTATATATCACTGATTAAATCCACAACAAATTCTAATTTAGTTGATAATCTGTAACTTTACTTTATCTTTATTTTTTAAAAATAAAGGTACAGATTGCCATTTATTAACTTAAAAAGGAGCCCAAGCAGGTTCACGTACTTCAGGGTTTTGAAACTCCAATTTTTGATTAATTCTTCCGTCAATAGAAACAGCTGATAAAACCCCCTTCCCCCCTCGACGAGAAGCATATACTATCATAGTACCATTACTTGAAAAACTAGGAGATTCATCTAAACTTCCCGTGGTTAAAATAGTAAGTGCTTTAGTATTAAGATTCATTAAGGCAATTTTATAACTTTGACCCTGTGCATGTACCATTACTATTTTAGATCCATCAGGTGAGAAACTTGCACTCGCATTATAGCTACCTTTAAAAGTTAAACGAGTTGCTTTACCACCACTAGTCGCTATTTTATAAAGTTGAGGTTTACCTGTTTGATCGGATGTAAATATGATAGTTCGACCATCAGGAGACCATGTAGGCTCAGTGTTAATGGAGGAGTTTTGAGTTAATTGTGTAAACTGTTTGCTCGCTAAATCCAAAATATAAATATCTGGGCTACCATCTTTAGATAAGGTTAATGCAAGTTTAAGACCATCAGGTGACCATGAGGGAGCGCCGTTAATACCAGGAAAGGAAGCTATTTTAATTCGCTTACCTGTCGTTAACATTTGCACAAAAACAGCAGCCCGGTGATTTTCAAACGAAACATAAGCAATTTTATTGCCGTCAGGTGACCACTTAAGTGACATAATAGGTTCTACCGAAGAAACAATGGTTTGTGCATGATAACCATCAATATCTGCAATTTGCAGGCGATAATTTCTATTATTTATATCATTGTTACTACTCACAAACGCAATTTTTGTTCCAAAAATCCCTTTATTTCCTGTGAGTTTTTCATAAATCAGGTTACTTATTTGATGCGCTGCCCGACGAAGCTCTCCTTTAACAGAAGTGATTTTATAATCCATAATTTGCTCGTTTTTAGACACGTCAAGCAATTGGAAAAAAATATTATACCGCGTATTTATTGGCTGAATTCTGCCTACTAATAAATATTCTTGCCCAAGGATCTGCCAATTTCTTATCACAACTTGGTTAGCTGCTGTCGGTTGCGATAACATATCTTCTTCAGCTAAGGTTTTAAAATAACCACTACGATTTAAATCATCATCAATAATGGCTGAAATGTTTTCAGACTGTGAACCACTTGAACCAAAAGGAGAAATAGCAATAGGGACTTTAGTTTCAAAGTTTTTAGTAATATCAATATTAAGTTCAGCATAAGTAAACGACGAATAAATAGCGCATAAACCAAGAAAAATAATAGGGGGTAAGAATTTCATAGCGTGACCTTTTCTATTAATATAGTTCGAATTTTACTCAGGTTTAAAGGTAAAGGTAAATGATTTAAAGTTTTCTTCAAATAACGCTTTATCACTTGGAATCGGTAGAGGACTTGCTTTGTAAACTGCATTTAATGCTGAATTATCAAAAAGTGTATCCCCACTACCTCCGTTAATAACCTTAGCTTCAATCACATGACCATTTGACATGAGTTGAACTCTAATAACACAAGATAAACCTTGGATCATAGAAATAGGGCGAACCCAAATAGCTCTTAATTTTCGTTGTAGTTCTATGGTAAATTTTGATATATCTTGCTGGGCTTTTATTTTCCCAGCTTCTGCTACTTGAGATGTTCTATCATCAGATTCTTCAGTTCCTTGTTGTTGACGACTTGCCATATCAGCTGCAATTGAATCTTTAAGGCGTTGCTTTTTTTTAGCTAAATCCTGTGATTCTTTCTTTTTTGCTAACTTAGACTCTTTTTCTTGTTTAATTTTAGCTAATCTAGCAGTTTCTTTACGAGCGGCTTCTTTACGTGCTGTCTCTATAGCTAAATCTTGTTGATGTTTTTTCTTTTTAACAATAGCCGCTTTTTCTAATGCTTGTTGTTTTTTAATTTCTACTGCTTTTTTATGTTCTATTTGTTCCGCTAATGCTTGTTGATGTTTAGCTTCAGCTATTTTGCGATCAGCTTCTTTTTTTTCTTTAGCAACCAGTAGAGCAACCTCCTCTTCAATGACTTTGAGCTCTTCTTTTAATGCTTCCTGTTCTTTTTCAATTTGCTCTTGCCGTTCAATTTCAGCAACACGTAACTCTTCTACTCGTTGTAACTGTTGTTGTTCTTTTTCAATTATAGCTAATCGTGCTAACTCTTGTTTAGCTTTATCTGCTTCTTGCTGTACTAATTTTTTTGCATTTTCTTCTTGCAATTTTCGTTGTTGAGCCGCCCCATCAATTTCAGGTAAAGCTAATGACTGAGAAATAATTACTTGTTTTTTCTCTTTATTGTACGCTTGAATTTGTTGCTCAATTGCCTCATTATCAATAATAACAGCCTGTATAGCTACTTTAGATTTTTCCTTTACTATTTCAGGTTTGAGAGTAAAGCTAAACGCAAAAAAGAACACTAATAATAAATGAAAAAATAAGGCCAGTAAAAATTCTGAACTGTATTTCATTAAAATTACCCTTCTGAGGTTGTTATCAACCCTATACGAGCAATACCTGAGTGTTTTAATGTTGCCATTATCCGAACAACATGACCGTACTCTACCTTACTATCACCACGAATATAAACTTGTAACTGCTGATTCTCATTATGGAGTGTTACAATTTTTAACACTAAATCATCTTTTGAAACCACAATATTTTTAGTTCCATTTTCACTTAAATAATACCGCCCTTCCTTATTAATAGTAATAACAACTGTTGGCGTTTCTTTTTGCTCAATAGGATTGCCTTCAGTAACTGGCAAATCAATTTCTACGCCATTATTTTGTTGTAACGGAGCGGTAATCATAAAAATAACTAATAAAACCAACATCACGTCAATGTAAGGTACAACATTAATTTCCGACATCAGTTTTCTTCGAGAGCGACGTGTACTCATTTGTTGTGTGCCAATCTTTGTAAAAGAATGATAAATTCATCAATAAACATTTCATGACGACTAGCTAAACGGTCTATACGGGTCGAAAAGCGGTTATAAGCGATGACTGCAGGAATCGCTGCAAACAATCCTATCGCAGTAGCTATTAACGCCTCGGCAATACCCGGAGCAACTTGGGCTAAAGTCGCCTGCTGGACATTAACCAGTGAGCGAAATGCATTCATTATCCCCCAAACTGTACCAAATAAACCAATATAAGGACTGGTAGAACCGACAGTAGCTAAAAAAGGTAGAGCTTCATCTAAGCGGTCAAACTCACGGGTTAATTCAATTCGCATTGCCCGTTGCGCGCTTTCAACTAATACAATAGGCTCTACATCACCTTTTTGCCGCATTCGAGAAAATTCTTTATAACCACTGAGAAAAATTTTCTCAATACCTTCAGATTTAAAATCATTAGCAGTCAATTTCTTATAAAGTTCAGTAAGTTCTACTCCTGACCAAAATTCTTTTTCAAAGTCATCGGTAATTCGCATAACCTGTTTAATTTCACGTCGCTTAGAAAAAATAAACATCCATGATATGACAGAAGCTGCGAGTAAAATTAGCATGGCCAGTTGTACAACTAAGCTTGCATCCTTCACAAGATGAAAAATAGATAAGTCAATATTCATAGATTTAATAGTTTTATAGATTAAGATTAACCACCAAAAGATAACTAAAGCCTAGACTATTATTGAAATTCTACTAGCAATGTTTGTGGAATAGCTTTAGGACGCATAGTGTTTACATCCAAACAAGCAACGGTTATTGTAGCTTTAGATAATAAGGTATCATCACGATTTATGGCTTGCTCGAAAATTAGACTCGCTTTTCTAATTCTAATTATCTTTGAATTGACCTCAATAAGCTCATTGAAACGAATGATATTTAAATAATCAATCGTAATTGAACGTATTGCAAAAATAATTGATTCATTAGTTTTTAAGCTATCTTGTTCAAATCCTTTTGCACGCAGCATTTCAGTGCGCGCACGTTCAAAAAATTTTAAATAATTAGCATGATAAACGATACCACTCGCATCAGTATCTTCATAATACACCCGAATTGGCCAAATAAATACATCCATAGTTTGGTCTTTATTCCATTGAAATTTGCTCTAAAACATCGTCACTAATATCTGCATTAGAATAAACTTCTTGTACATCATCCAAATCTTCTAAACGATCAATTAAGCGTAACATTTTTTCAGCAGTTGCCAGATTTAATTCAGTCTGATTTTCTGCCTGCATAGTCAGCTGTGAATTTTCAGGTTCAAAACCTGCTGTAACCATCGCTTCTTTTATCTTTAAATAATCTGCTGCTGCGGTTATTACATCCACAGAGCCGTCATCATTAGTGATAATGTCTTCAGCCCCTGCATCCATAGCTGCTTCAAGAATAGTATCTTCATCAACATTGCTACCATAACTGATAATGCCGACTTTATTAAATAGATAAGCGACTGAGCCATCTGTGCCTAAATTTCCCCCAGCTTTTGAAAATGCGTGACGAACTTCGGCAACGGTTCGGTTGCGATTATCAGTTAAACAATCAACAAGAACCGCCGTTCCACCAGGGCCATAACCTTCATAACGAACGTCTTCATAATTAACGCCTTCCATTGTACCTGTTGCTTTTTTGATGGTATTATTAATGGTGTCACGTTTCATATTTGCG
>DAOUSN010000013.1 GCA_030627205.1 Methylococcaceae bacterium | reverse complement strand
CTCATATTCTTGATAAACCTGTAACATTTTCCGTAGAAAAAAATCGCCATTATCGCTAATATGAGATGCTCTTAAACCTTCATCCTTTTGAGCATTAATAAACCCTTGTATTTGCTTTGGCGGCCATTTTTTATCATCAATTTCTAAGGATTTCAAAAGCCGTTTAATCAGGCGTAATTGGTCATTAGAATCCATCACTTGAAAGGTATCAGGTAATTTTGCCTCCGCAGCATGACGACGTAAAATGCGATGCGCTAATCCATGAAAAGTACCTATCCACATCGCATGAGTAGGGGATTTTAATAATTTTTCAATTCGCTCCCGCATTTCCATGGCGGCTTTATTGGTAAAAGTCACCGCTAAAATACTATGCGGAGATAAACCCTCTACTTGAATTTGCCACACAATACGATGCACTAAAACCCGGGTTTTACCACTACCAGCCCCAGCTAAAATAAGCATAGATTTAGAAGGCGCAGTCACAGCCAAACGCTGGGCATCATTTAAAGAATTAATTAGAAAAGAGACATCCATTTTTTATCACTTGCACATTTTTTTTAGCGCTGTCTATTGAGAACTATTTTATAAATGCCTATTATATAGGGTATCCTTACCAACTACTGACATTAAAAAAGGTTTTAAAATGAATTTTGATTACAAACGCTTAGTTAAATTTGAACATAACGTAGGCGAACAAGATAAAAAAATTCGCATGGGGGTAGGCGCAGCTATGATTCTTGTTTCTTTATTTTTAGCGAATATTTTGTTATTACTTGTAGGTTTAATATTAGTTACAACAAGTTATATAGGCTGGTGTCCTGCTTATTCTGGATTTGATAAAAATACTTGTTGCAAAGATGACGAAAATAGTAATCAGAATTTATCTGAAAAATAAATTGAAAGATCCGATCTCCTCCCAGAGATCGGACAGCAAGTTGATTGAAAATAAATTAAGTGCTGTCACATTAGGTTTACACCGCTCAAGATAGTTTTTCCAAGAGAAAATTGTGTTTTCGAGTGTCATTAGATTTCAACTCACAAGCGATAATCGGATAAAATACAGCGAACGTTTGATTATTAAAAACGTCCAATGTGGCTAATATTTTTATTATTGAGGAAATTATGAAATTTAAGTTTTTATTTGTTGCCCTTTGCTGTTTACCTTTAGGGGTTAATAGTGCAGAAAGTGACAATAAGGTTTATGAAAAAGTTTTAAAAAATGGATTGAAAATTCTTATCAAAGCAGATCATCGTTCACCAGTTGTAGTCACTCAAATTTGGTATAAAGTTGGTAGTAGCTACGAGCCTAATGGTATTACTGGTATTTCTCACATGCTTGAACACATGATGTTTAAAGGTACTGAAAAATATCCAGCAGGTGAGTTTTCTAAAATTATTGCCGAAAATGGTGGTAATGAAAATGCGTTTACAGGACAAGATTATACCGCGTATTTCCAAACCTTGGAAAAATCACGGCTGGAAATTAGTTTTAAATTAGAAGCTGATCGAATGCGGAATTTACATTTATTAAAAGAAGAATTAGTTAAAGAGCTAGAGGTGGTTACTGAAGAACGTCGGATGCGTACTGATGATAAGCCTCGCTCTAAAACTTATGAACAATTTATGGCGATAGCATTTTCTAATAGCCCGTATAAAAATCCTGTGATTGGTTGGCCGACCGATATTGCCGCTTATACTGTTGAAGATTTAGAGGCTTGGTATCAACGTTGGTACGCGCCTAATAATGCGACATTAGTGGTTGTCGGTGATATAGATCCTGAGGAAGTGTTTAGTTTAGCTGAAAAATATTTTGCTAACTTAAAACCAAGTGAAATTAAACCACTAAAACCACAAACCGAAATGGAACAGCAGGGTGTACGTACCATAACTTTAAAATTACCTGCCAAACTCCCATATTTAATTATGGGTTATAAAGTTCCGGTGTTAAATACCGTAGAAGATGATACCGAGGCTTATGCTTTAGAGGTTTTAGCTGGTATTTTAGATGGTGGTAATAGTGCGCGTTTAAGTAAAAATCTTGTTCGTGGTCAACAAATTGCTGTGTCTGCAAGTGCAGGTTATTCATTAATCTCACGTTTAGATGATTTATTCACTTTTTCAGCTACCCCTGTTGAAGGTAAAACTATTACTGAACTTGAAACTGCTTTAAAAGCTGAAATTAAATTATTGCAAACCGACTTAGTTTCTGATGAAGAGTTACAACGAATTAAAGCCCAAGTCTTAGCGAGTGCGGTTTATGAACGAGACTCTAATTTTTATCAAGCGATGTTATTAGGTCGTTTTGAAACCGTTGGTATTGGTTGGCAAGAAATGAATTATTATGTTGAAAAAGTTAATAAAATTACTGCCAAACAAGTACGCGATGTTGCCATTAAATATTTAATTGAAGATAAATTATCTATTGCTTATTTAGACCCTCAACCGATTACTAAACAACCAAAATCTGCCTCAATAGCAGGAGTGCGTCATGCAAATTAAATTATTAACTGCATTTTTATTTATTATTTCATTGTCAGCACAGGCAACAGTTAAGATTGAGCATTGGCAAACCTCTCAAGGTGTTCCTGTTTATTATGTTAATAATCCTGCGTTACCGATGGTTGATATTAGTGTTATTTTTGATGCCGGTAGTGCCAGAGATGGGGAAGATTATGGACTTGCCGCCTTTACGTCAGGTTTATTGGATTCAGGTGCAGGAGAATGGAATGCCGATCAAATTGCCCAACGTTTTGAAAGTGTAGGAGCGAGACTTGGTGTTAGTGCAAATATTGATTCAGCATCATTATCGTTAAGAACACTCACAGAACCAAAATTATTTGATACAGCCTTAGCAACAATGGAAGTTATTTTAACTAAACCATCCTTTGCTTCAGCCGATTTTGATAGAAGACAGCAACAAGTTTTAGCAGGTTTAAAACATCGCGAAGAGTCACCTGGAGCAATTGCGAAGTTGGCTTTTAATAAGGCTCTTTTCGGAGAACATCCTTATGCTTACCCTAATTCTGGCTATATAACCAGCGTATCTAAATTTAAACCTAGTGATAGTCGTCAATTTTATAAAACTTATTATGTAACCACTAATGCAATAATTGTTATAGTGGGTGCGTTAGACAAACAGCAAGCTGCTGATACCGCTGAAAAATTAATGACTCACTTGCCTAATGGACAAAAACCAAAACCGTTAGTTGATGTTATGTTGCCTAAAAAAGCAACCACTCAATATATTAATTTTCCTTCTACACAAACCCATGTCTTAGTCGGTTTTCCTGGAATGGATCGCCATGATAAAGATTATATTGCGCTTTATGTGGGAAATCATATTTTAGGCGGCAGTGGCTTAGTCTCTAAATTATTTAAAGAAGTGCGGGAAAAACGTGGTTTAGCTTATAGTGCTTATAGTTATTTTTCTCCGATGGTTAAAAAAGGAGCTTTTACCATTGGTTTACAAACTAAAAACAGTCAATCTCAACAAGCATTACAAGTTTTAAATACAACTTTAGGTGAATTTATTGATAAAGGGATAACAGAAGAAGAATTAATTGCCGCTAAGAAAAATATTACTGGGGGCTTTGTATTACGTTTTGATAATAATCGTAAATTAATGAATTATTTGAGTATGATTGGGTTTCATCACTTACCACTGGATTATCTTGAGACTTTCCCTCAACGTGTTGAGGCAATTAGCGTTGCTGAAATTAAAGAAGTATTTAAACGCCGTATTCGTCCTGAATTATTACAAACGGTGACTGTTGGAGGAGGTATTGAAAAAGCTAAAAAGTAATTGAAAGCAAAAACGCCCCGTACCTATTAAAGAACGAGGCGTTTTTTAGTTAAAATAAGCTAACTAATTTTTTAAGAGTTAGGTTGAGAAACAAAGGTACTTAACTCTGCTTGGGTATCAAAGGCATAAATAACATCATAACCAAATCGACTACCAATGGTTAAGAAAACACTAAGATCTAACCCTTGTTCAAAAAAAGCACTATATTCACTAGGAATATAAGTTTTTCCTTTATAAACAACAGGTAAATCAGTAAAGTTTTTCTTGAAGGTTGCTGCATTTAAAGGTTTAGCAATACTTGTTGCCGCTAATGCCTTCGCGTCATCACCGTCAAGAATAGCTCGTAATACATCTTCACCATTGCTATTAGCACTCCAGATTAAAAAGGTTTTTGCTCTGAAACTGTCAACAAACAAATTACCTGTTTCTGCACTAGTTAATTGTGTATCACCGACAATAACTGGAAGTTGAGGTAATCTTTGTACGCTATCAATATCAATTGCAAATTTTAAATGCGGTAAGGTTATATTTTGTACATTAGGTTCAACCCCTTCAACGGCTTGAGCAGGTTGAAAGCCAACCCGTTTTTCATAAAGATCATAACGACCTTTCATAAATTCAAATTGCTCTGGATATAATCCAGATAAATCCACTAATTCTGTTGGATCTAAATCAATGTTAAATAATTTCCAAGGTTGATCTTCAGGATTTTCAAGACCTTTATCAAGCCAAACCCCATCACCTAAGCGTAAAATTTTCCAAGAACCAATCCGCATTGCTTTATTGACATCTCCATAAAGCTCTATACCAATAGGTTGTGTTGGGTGATGAACAAACTTACCCCAACCTTCCCAAACAGGGCGCATAGATTTACCATCTAAAGCAAAAACGTCTTGACCATTATAAGTCGCTGCAGGTGTTTCTGCCCCCGCATAATCTAATAAAGTAGGTAAAACATCTAAAATACTAGCAATCGCATTAGTATTTGTACCTGGAAGGATATGATCTTTATAAACCGCAACAAAAGGAACATGAATTCCACCTTCAGCTACGGTTGCTTTTGCGGCATAATAAGGAGTGACCGAAACTTGCGCCCACCCTTCATTCATAATCATAAAAGTTCCTTTTTGCCCTAATTTGTCTATATTGCTATTATCAATACAAACATTCCCTTTTTTATTAGGATCGCCTTCAGGAAGACAGGTATCTTTAAACCATTGTTGATAAGCAGGGCTTACTGTACGGTCATTATCATCTGCTCCGTTATCAGATAAGAACATAATTAGGGTATTGTCATATTGACCAATATCTTTTAAATGTTGTAAAACATCGCCAATTCTAGTATCAAGATGATCAATCATTGCCGCATAAACAGCCATCCGTCTCACTTCAAAAGCTTGCTCTTCTGCTGTTAATGAATCCCATGCTTTGACATGATCCCAACGGGGTGGTAATTGAACATTACCTTGAATAAAGCCGCGTCGTTTTAATTCATTGAAACGTCGTTTACGGACAACATCCCAACCCTCCTGATAGATAGGAAGATATTTTTGAACAAGCTCTTCATAAGGAATATGTAAAGGGGCATGAGGGGCTGTGAATGCCATATAAGCTAAAAATGGTTTTCCATCGTCTATATTCTTATCAATGAAGCCCAACATGGTATCAGTATAATAATCAGTCGAATAAAAATCTTCAGGTAAAGCGCCTACTAATTCGCCATTGCGGCTATAGTTGGTTGTAGGTTGTGTTGGAACGAATCCTGTTTTATCATTATAGTGACTAGAAGCTCCCTCTAATAAAGAAAAGGTCTCTTCAAAACCACGACCAAAAGGACGGTGATTAATATCATCTTCACCTAAATGCCATTTTCCGACCATATAGGTATGATAACCTTCGTCTTGTAAACGTGTCGCCATACTCACGACATCATCGGTTAAGATACCTTCGTAACCTGGTTTCCCTTTTTGGTTTGGATAGTTAGGACCATTAACACGCCCTTTCATATTACCAACACCAGCGCGATGATTATCCATACCACTTAGTAACATTGCCCGACTAGGTGTACAAGAAGGAGCGGCATAAAAATTATTAAAATTCATGCCTTCAGAAATTAAGCCATCAATACTTGGCGTATCAACTTCTCCACCGAAAGCACTCATATCAGTACGCCCCATATCATCTGCCAGCAGAATCAATACATTGGGCTTGGGATTTTCCAACGCATAAGCTTGTTGAATAATGGCAGGTAAACCTAACGTCGTTAATAACGCTACTCCTGTCAAAAAATTTGTGTTTATCTTCATAATTAATCCTTAAAAGTATTAAATTTTATTTTATGTGTAGTCCAGTATTTCAAAAATATACATTCTACATTTAATAATTATTTTCCATAATTTTCAATTTATTCTTAATAATTTAAGTAATAATTGAAAATGGAATTTTATTATAAATTAAAAGCAATAAATTATCACAACTAATGTGTGATATTCCTCATAAAAATTTAAAAGTAAAAGTAAAAGTAAATTTACGGTTTATTTTAAAATCTCATATTTATCGTGCAAATTTTAAATATTTATTTTACAATAATTATCTTTATTGGTAACAAAGTTCCATTTTTTTGAATGATTTATTGCCATTTACATTAAGGATAGATTATGAAAAAACCGATATTTTCACCATTACTAGTGTGTCTAGCTGGTTTGTTAACCATTAGCCAAGCTTCCGCTGAAGTTATTTCAGTACCATTAAATCAAGAAAATGCTGATCAATGGGAGTTTGCTGATGCAGATTACACCTTTGAAACGTTTTTAGGCCAAGATGCGATTGTACTGAAACAAGGTTTAGTGCTTGTTAAAGATTCAGAGGCTTTTGTAAATGGTACTGTTGAATTTGATATTATTTATGAAAAAGCTTATGACCCTACTATCGAAAAAGCTTTTGGAGGGGGGGTATTTAGAGCGCAAAGTTTCAGTGAGTATGAAGTAGTACACAGCCGTGACAATGTCTTTGGCTCCAGGTATGGTTTGCACTACTTCCCTGTTTATAATGGAAAAAATGCGGTACAACTTTATTATGGTCCAGGTCACAATCCTCCACAAATGGATGCGCCTTATGGCCAGTGGGTACATGTAAAAATTGTGGTTGCAGGTGATGAAGGTGAAGTTTATGTTGATGATATGACCAAACCTATCCTTTTCATCAATGATCTTAAAAGAGGTCAAGACGCAGGAAAAGTTGGTATTTATGGTAATTATCAGATACCCATTACTTTGGATGCAGTAAAAATTTCTAATTTTAGTTATGAAATTACCGATACCGCACCGACTTTAAATGGCACTGCTGACAAAGAAACAGTTGCTTTTGAAAATGATCCTAATTTAGTCACTAATTGGTTAATCTCAAACCCTTATACTAGCCCTGCAACACCTTCGCTTCAATTATCTAATTTCTTTCGTACTCAATTAACATGGACACCATTAGTTGCTGATAAAGTAGGTATAGTGAATATTTCGCGGGTTAACAGTTTAGAAGGCGATAAAACAGAGGCTTTTTCACGTTTTACGATTAATTCAGATAGCGAGCAAGTCAAAAAACTTTATTTGGGATTTAGTGATACCGCTCAAGTTTATCTTAATGGTACGTTGTTAGCTGAAATGAAAGATGGATTTAAAAGTCGTGATCAGTCCTTTATAGGAACAATGGGATTTTTTGATAGCGTTTATTTACCGCTAAATAAAGGCGCGAATGAAGTTTGGATTGCATCTTCTGAAGTATTTGCAGGTTGGGGCGTTAAAGCAAGATTTGAGAACTTAGATGGCATTAGCTTAACAACTTCACCAGATTCTGGTGTCGACCTTGAAGCGAAAAAGTCTTGTAATGTTACTTTCTCTCCTATTACAGGTGCAGTACACATGCCATGTATTGAAGTAACTGGAGATACCAACCTTTATCAAGCTGATTTAATTAGATCAGGCGATGATAAATCGGTTAACTTTAATGTTGATGGTAAAAGCGTTAAAATTAAATAAGTAATTACATAATAATTAAGCCGTGTAGAGTCATTCTGCACGGCTTTTTAGTTCAAATTTATTTTTTATTTAAAAAATTAATTTTATTAAAATAATCAAAATAGATTGATAATAATTTTTTATCGACAGGTGGACAATAAAGAGGGGAGTTTTTTAAACCATCAAGGGTTTGTCGTGCATCTAAAGGCGGTTTTTTCATCATTAATGCATTAGGAGAACGAAAAAATAAACTTAAAAATATATAGGCTTTATTCTTAGGAAATAAGTTAAGTTCCTTATTTAATTGTTGTTGCCATTGTTTATAATCAAGTGCCGTTAATGAATAGCCCAGTTCTTTAGTTAAATCTAGTAACTGATTCCACTCTATTGACTCAGGATTAAATAAATTAAAGGCTTTACCAGAAGATGTTGGTTGCTGTGAAAGATGTACAATGCTTTGACTCACATAATCAACTGGGACTAAATTAATTCGCGCGTCTAATAAGGGGTAAGTCCCTAATTGAATACAGGCTTTTAATAAATTGCAGAGTGCATCATTCATATTTCCATTAATGCCTGTTTGACTATGCCCTAAAATTCTTACTGGACGATAAATACAGGCAGAAAGTCCACGCTTCTGAGCAATACGAACTAATTCTTCTGCTACCCATTTGCTTTGTTTATAACCACCTTTTAACGTTCCGTCGGCAATGGGAAGGTCAGTTTCTATTATCATCTTTGATTGTAAAGACGCTTTACTAAAAAAAACTGCCATACTGGAAATAAAATGTACAGCTTTTGCTTGTTTTAATCCTGCTAATCGTAAAATTTCTTGCGTCCCTAAAACATTAGCGGCTTTTAAATGTTCGTAACTATGAAACGCATTAATATATGCACCATTGTGATAAATAACCTCAATAATTTTTGCAAGTTGATTAAAATCTTGCTCTGATAGTGCTAATAATGGTTTTGATAAATCACCGACAACGATAATAATACGCAGTTTCCACTCATCCTGCCAAAGTCCGTAATTTATTAAATGTTGTTGCAAACGTTGTTGGGCGTTAATTTTATTATCTGCTCTGACTAAGCAATAAATTTGGGCTGAAGTTTGTTCAAGTAATTCTGCTAGTAAATAACCCCCTAAAAAACCACTTGCTCCTGTTAAAAAAATAGTTTTAGGATTAGGATTTAATTTAGTTATTGATTGAGAAAATTGAATGGTAGCGTCTAATTTGGCTTCTGTAACTAAATTAAGTGTTGTTGATAATAATGACATAAATATAGAGTAATAATGTTTAGAAAATAGTTTAACTTAGTAAAAATGATTTTCCCATTAAATCATCAAAGGAATTATAATGGTAAATGTTTCAGTAACCAAACTTAGACTTTAAATAATTATTTAGAGTTTTTAAAATAAGGAATTTAACCATGCGTGTATGTATTATTGGTGCAGGAGTTTCCGCACTCGTAACCGCTAAAGAATTAACCGCTAAAAATATTGAAGTAAAAATGTTTGATAAGCGAAGTCAACTGGGAGGGTTATGGAATTTTGATCCTAAACTGTCAACGGTTTCCGATCATACTGTACTCAGTACCTCCGCCTCCTTTATCCAGTTTTCCGATTTTCCTGAAATGGATACTCTTGGCGAAGGCTATTTTCCCCATTATAAAGTTTATCTTCGGTATTTGGAAAAATATGTTGCTGCCCATAATTTATTGCCGTTAATAACTTTTAATCATGAAGTCATTAAAACTGAACAAAAAGGCGAACAATGGGAAGTTAGTTTTCGTCATGGAAAAACCACAACCCATGAAATTTTTGATTATGTTGTCGTTTGTACAGGTTTAAATCATGAACCCTCAGTGCCAAATTTTGAAGGTGAAGAGAGTTTTAAAGGCTTAAATATTCATTCAGCCTTATTAGAAAGTACTGAAAATTTACGCGATAAACGGGTATTAATTGTAGGAGGGGGAGAAAGTGCCGCAGACTTAGCTCATGCAGCATTACCTTATGCTAAGAAAATTTATATGTCTTTTCGTAAAGGTAATATTATTTCAATGAGTAAAGGGCCTGCACAACGACCAGCCGATCATGGCTCGTTTCGTTCTAAAGTTTGGTTACCAAAAATATTTTTGCATGATTTACATCATTGCTGCATCCCTAATGTTCGTGACCAATATTCAGCATTTCGTACCTTTTATGTCATCTTATCTTTACCCCTATTATTACTGACTTGTTCATTTAAAAAATTAGCTAATGAATTTTTAAGTTTATTTGATAAAAATATGTGGACGGCTTTATTTATCCCCCCTCAACGTTATGGTCATGCATCGGGTTTAGAATTAAGTAAAGCCTGTAATGAATTAACCCAAGAACCTACGGATTCAAAAGATGAATTAAAAAGACGCTTTGATAAATTACGTGAATTATTTTCATGGTATTCGGGCAATCTAGGCAGTACTCAACCCTTCACCAAAAGTTCTGCTTTTTTCCATGATATTGCACGAGGTAAATTAACCGTAAAACCTAATATCAGTCGCTATAATGAAACTACGATTTTATTTGAAGATGGCAGTAGTGAAAAAATTGATGTGGTAGTTTTATGTACAGGATTTAAATTATTATTGCCGTTTTTAGATGATGCGGAGCTAGATGGTCGTAAAATGTATAAAAATACCTTTTTACCTGATAAGCCTAATATGGCTTTTTTAGGATTAGCACGAGGTAGTATTGGGGCAACGCCGCCTGTTCCTGAAATGCAGGCACGTTGGTTAGCAGGTATTTTAACCAACCGATTAAACATGCCAGATATTGAAACCATGAAAATGGTTATTAAAAAAGATGCCGAAATTTATAATCGTGTTCGTCCTAATCATGCAGAACGTTTAACCTTTCTTGTTGACTATCACGCGCTTATGGAAGATATAGCAGGTATTGTTGGGTGTAAACCGCAGCTATCACAGTTAATTATGCAGCCCAAAATTTTGTATAAAGTTTTATTTGGACCAATGACTTGTTGCCAATATCGTTTACACGGCCCAGATGCAAACCCAGAAGCAGCAATGAAAGCCTTCAACAATACCCCTTATCCATTAATATTTCGGGTGACACAAGGGGTGGTTTTATATGTTTTTATGAAACCTGTTTTTGTTTTACTGTCTAAACTAGGTTTTAATAAATTTAAACCAGTACTATAAGTTTAAAAATAAGCAACCTAATTTAATAACATTCAATGAGGCATAATAATGACAAGCAAAAATTTATTAACCCCAGTTGCAGGAGGAGGTTTATTAGATAGGCGTTTATTTTTAAAGCGAGGATTAACCTTTTCTGCGGCAATTTTAACTACTAACGCGTTAGCTGAAAATCAACATTTTCGTCCTGAAAGTTCAAAAAAACCAGGTGTGCCATTTTCTAATTATGGTCTGCCTTCCCAATATGAACGTGAAACTATTCGTTGGACAATGGGTAATAGTATGGCTGATGGTAATGGAGTTTCATGGACACCACTACAAGATTTAGAAGGTACAATTACCCCCAATGGTCTGCATTTTGAACGCCATCATAATGGTGTCCCAGAAATTGACCCTAAACGGCATCAGTTACTTATTCATGGTTTAGTTAATAAAAACTTATTGTTTAAAGTTGAGGACTTATTACGCTATCCAATGACTTCGTGTTTATGTTTTATTGAATGTGGGGGTAATAGTAATGCGGCTTGGCGTTCAAAACCGATACAAACTAAATTAGGTTATTTTCATGGGATGGCATCATGTAGCGAATGGACTGGGGTGCCATTACGATTATTATTAGACGAGGTGAAACTAAAAGGGCGCGCAAAATGGCTGGTTGCAGAAGGTGCTGATGCTTCCTTAATGAATGTAAGCCTACCTTTAGATAAAGCTGTAGATGATTGTATTATTGCTTTATATCAGAATGGTGAACGTATTCGCCCAGAAAATGGTTATCCTTTACGCTTAATTGCCCCCGGTTGGGAGGGTGTGGTTAATGTGAAATGGTTACGGCGTTTACATATTACTAATCGTCCTGTCATGGCTCGTAATGAAACTTCTAAATACACCGAACTTATGCCTTCGGGTAAAGCCCGACAATTTACCTTTGTTATGGAAGCAAAATCATTAATAACTAATCCATCCTTTGGGCATAAATTAGATAAACAGGGATTTTATCAAATCAGTGGGTTAGCATGGAGTGGGCGCGGTAAAATTAAAAAAGTTGAAGTCTCAGCAGATGGTGGCAAAACGTGGGCAGAAGCAGATTTACAAACACCTATTTTAAGTAAATGTTTTACTAGATTTAGAATCCCCTGGCAATGGAATGGCGAAAAAGTTATTCTAAAAAGTCGGGCTATTGATGAAACTGGTTATATTCAACCTGAACGAGATGCATTAGTTAAACAACGTGGGACTCATGGCTATTTTCATTACAATGCAATTGTGAGTTGGGAAATTAATAATGATGGGAGTATTACTCATGTTTATGCGTAATGGGTTATTATTTTTAGCGTTATTAACGACTCCTATACTCCATGCAGATGAAAGCCCAAAACTTGGTAAACCAGTCTCTCAAGCATTAGTAAAACAATGGAATAGTGATATTTTTCCAGATGGCGAAGGTTTACCAACAGGAAAGGGAACAGCTACTTATGGTAAAAAAGTTTATCAACAATACTGTTTAAGTTGTCATGGTATTAAGGGAACAGGCGATAGTGCGGATGAATTAGCAGGGGCAAAACATGGATTAACTGATAACCCACCCGATAAAACCATAGGGACTTATTGGCCTTACGCAACCACCATTTTTGATTTCACCCGCCGCTCAATGCCATTAAATAACCCAGGAAGTTTAAACAATAGTCAGCTCTATGCAGTGACAGCTTATTTATTATTTTTAAATGGCATTATTACTGAAAAAGAAATTATGAATGCAGAGACTTTACCCAAAGTAATTATGCCTAATCGTAATGGGTTTGTTAGCTATACGGTAAACCCCTAAATTTTTTAACCCTGAAAGCCTCATTATTCGCGGCTTTTATTTTTCAATTTAACCTATACGGCAATCAGTTGATTAACGTATATCAAGATGAAAAATAACTCCCAGCAAGAATACAAGTCATAAAAATAATATAAATAATCGCCACGGTATACCTAACTTTTTTACTGGTTTTATATAAACTCATCTTAATTCCTGTTAACTATTATTTATTGGTGGTTTTATTTTTTAACCCGTGACCAGCTAGGGTTTTTCCTAAATCCCAAATCGAACCAGGAATTTGATGAGTATCAGCAATGGTTTTATCAAAGGCGTTAATAATATCGTGACTATCTTTAGCTGTTAAATTTAGTGGGGGTAACAATTTAACCACATTCATTCCATGTCCAGCTACTTGGGTTAAAATTTTATGCTCTTTAAATAAAGGTATAGTAATCATTTGACAAAATAAACCTTTATTTGCCGCCTCCAACATCATCCACGCCGCTTTTAATGAAAGACTTTTAGGGGATTGAAACTCAATCGCAATCATTAAACCTTTACCTCGCGCCTCTTGTAAAAACTGATAATTAGCTGTCATTGCATTAATGCCATCAATTATTTTAATCCCAACTTTGGCACTATTTTCAACTAATTTTTCATCTTCAATTACCTGCAAGGTCGCTAATCCCGCTGCCATCGCCATATTATTTTTACCATACGTTGACCCATGAACAACCGCTCTATCCATGCGATTAAATACCGTATCCATAATTCTTGTGGTCATTGCTACCGCGCCAATGGGAATAAATCCACCTGATAAGGCTTTCGCCATTAATAACATATCAGGTTTGACTCCCCAATGTTCACACGCCCAAAATTTTCCTGTACGTCCTAATCCAGTTTGAATTTCATCAGCAACAAATAAAGTTCCGTATTTTTTACATAAGCGTTCAACTTCAGGAAGATAATTGTCATCAGGAATGTTAACCCCTTTACCTTGTATGGGTTCAACAAAAAAAGCAGCGACCTCTTTGCTCCGTAATGCTTTTTCTAAGGCTTCTAAATCATTAAAAGGAACAGCATCACAATGGGCTAATAATGGTCCAAATCCTTCACGAAAAATCACTTCACCATTTAGTGATAATGCACCTAAGCTCAAGCCATGAAAACTATGTTCACAATAAATAATCCGTTCACGCTTAGTGGTATAACGAGCAAATTTAATTGCCGCTTCAACCGCTTCTGTGCCTGAATTACAAAAAAATAGTTTCTCTAAATTATCAGCGGTAGTTTCCAAAATCTTTTTAGCCAATAAACCACTCAATAAAGATACATCCATTTGGACTAAATTAGGTAATTCCAAAGTCAATGTTTCTTGCAAAGCTTTAATTACGGTTGGGTGATTCCGACCTATGGCAAATACTCCAAAACCACTGAGTAAATCTAAATATTTATCACCTTTATCATCATATAAATACTGTCCCATTGCACGGATATAAGTACGATCATAACCAATGGTTTTTAAAACCCGTACCATTTGATTGTTAAGATATTGCTCATGGAGGCTAAATTTTTCAGGGGCATGTTTTGAAAACAGCTCGGCTATACTAAAAGTCATGGAAATCTCGTATTTAAACAGTTTTGCCACTAAAGGCAGGTAACACAATAAGTGTACAAATTAAGGTAAAAAAGATGCCTAAAGCCAGCAATAGTCCCATACTTGAAGTGCCAACATGAGAGGTAAAGGCAAGACTGGAAAAACTACATAAGGTGGTTAAGGAACTAAAAAAAACTCCTCTGGCACTACTGGATTCTAATAAATTTTCATTAGCACCTAAACCTGCATGTAATCGGTGCATAATATGAATACCGCTATCAACTCCCATTCCCATTAGTAATGGTAAGGCAATTACATTCGCAAAATTAAAAGAGTTGTCTAATAATACATTACTCGCACCTGTTAACAAGGTTGCTAATAATAACGGTAAAACCACCAGTAAAGTATTTTTTACGCTTCTTAACATAATTAATAACAATAAAATAATTGCAATTAACGCTCCAGAAAACGCATTAATAAATGCCTTAACTACCGCATCACCTGAGGCTTGATCAGCAACAGATAAACCTGTAACTCCAGCTTCAATTTTCTGCACTTCTTTAACAAAACTTTTTTGATTTGCTGGTATATTCTGATTATCAGCAGGCATAATTAAAATCCGATACAAACCATTATCACTTAACCAATGCCGAGTTAAATAAGCAGGTAAATCATTTAAATTATAAGCTGTTGCCGTTAAACTTATCCGTAAACGTTCCATTGTATAAGGCAATAAGCCTAATATATTTTCTTCTAAAGCAGAATAAGTTTCTGGAGTATTATTTGTCTGAGAAATAAAAATTTGTAAAATTGTCTGTAATTGTTGCAACGATATTTTAGATAAATGCTCTGGGTAGACCTGTAAAACCTGAGTAATTTGAGCTAAAAACTCAACTACTGCCAATTTAGGATTAATTTTATCCTGAGGTTGATTAAACTGATTTAATTGACTTCCTAAAAGCAAATCCAAATCTTCAATAATAGCCAACTTTTCATCTTGGTTAGTTGCCACTAAATCAGTTAATAAAATCGCATTATCAACTACATCTAATCCCTCCAAACATTTAGTCAGTTGCACTGCATGTTGTAAATTATCACTGAGAGCTGATAAAGCATAGGGTGAGTCTGTTTTTGAACTTAATAATTCTTTAACGGTTACCACCGATTCACGAGTCGGATCACGCAAATTAATCGAATTTGAGTCAAAGGTTAATTGGGTTAAAATACCTACTGAAATAACGCTTAAAACCAGTGCAATAATTTTGATTGATTTGGAAAAATGAAAGGGCAAATTAACTAACCACAAAGGTAGGCATGAGCCTCCTAATGGTTTAATATTTTTTAGTGACAATAAAGTTAATACAGCAGGTAACACCGTCAAAGAAACAAATAAACCAATAAACATGCCTGCTCCCGAAATAAGACCTAATTCAGAAACTCCTGAATAATCCGTTGGAACAAAGGCAAAAAAACCAAGTGAGGTGGTAAATGCACATAAAAACAATGAAAAACCAACACTATGAACACTTTCACGAATAGCTGCATTATTTTCCATGCCTAATACACGACATTCTCGATAACGCAAACAAAGATGAATCGCATAATCAACCCCTAAACCAATGTAGAGTACCGCAAAGGCAATAGAAATTAGGTTCAAATGACCAATAGCAAGTGCTGCAAAACCTGCGGTTAAAATCAACCCCAAAATAAGCGCAATAAAGGTAGCGAGCAATAATTTAATGGAGCGCAATCCAAACCATAGGGAGCTACAAACTAAAATTAAGGAAACAATCCCAGCCAGTGCAGAACCTTCGCTAACACTTTCTAATTCTTCATGCTCTAAAGCAATTTCACCAGTTATCCTAACTTTAAGCGTTGGTATTTGAAGCTTCATTTCTTTTACGGTTAATCGTGCAGCAGATAATGATAATTCAGCTGGGAAAATCTCATTAAAATCCATTTTAGGTTGTGCGATAACAATAGTTCGACGACTTTGGGTATTTAATTTATTAGGGGCTAATAGTTGTTGCCAAGATAAATGATAAGCCTGTTGTTGAATTTGGGCGTTAAACGAAGCATTAATTGCTTGTAAAAGTGGCTCTAAATCCATTGGTAAATCATTTTGCTGATTAAGTGCTGTATTAATAATACTAAATAACCCTTGTAGATGATAATTTTGGGCTAAATGACCAATGAAAGGTTGGGCTTTTGTCAGTTTAGTGGCTAATGACTCCAGTTCATCAGTTTCAAGATATAGTAGTGCTTGTTGTTTAAAAAAGTCATTTTCAGTAGGAATATAAACCGAATCAAAATAAGTAGATTGTGACTGTAATCTGGTCGCTAATTGTTGAGCTGCTTGTGAGGTTTCTTCTGGAGTTTGTGCTTCTACGACAAAAATAAGTCCATTTTCATCTTGAGGAAATGCAGCTTCTATGCGCTGACGATTTTTCTGAAAGGGTAAATCTTGCGAAAGCATTTCTGAGGTATTAGTATTAACTCCTAAATTATTAATCGTATAATTAAGGCTCAACCCACATATTATTAAGGTGAGAATCAATAAAAACCATGGATAGCGCAGGATATTAATCGCCCACCAGCCTAAAAATTTATCCAGTGAAATAAGTGAAAAAATAGAGGGATTACTCATGCAGTTGTATTTAAATCAAAACCGACTATTGTATCCAGATGCTTTGCAACCGCCTTTAATTTGTTTTTAGCGACTCGAAAATTTAGCCCAAGTTTTATCAATGCTGGAAGTTGTTGAGGATGAGTTAGTACATAGCGTAACAGCTTATTTAAAATAACCCGACCTTCTGAATTTAGAGAGTAACTTACTGCTGTCGGTAAATTCAGAGTAACTGGGTCTGCAATTGCTCGAATAACTAAATTTTTAATTGCTGCCTTTTCAGCCGTCTGAACAATAGCCGCACTTTCCATATCAACAGCAACCGCTTTAGTTTTTTGATATAGATTTCTTTTATCCTCACTGGTTTCAATGATAGTTAAACTTTCAAGTAAACTAACTGAGCGATGAATAATAGGTAAATTTTTTTTAATATGAGCTAACCAAATCTGGGTAATATTAAGTGTTTTTCCTTTGCTGGTTATTATTTTTTCAGGAAAAAGTAAGTCTCCCGGTTTTAAATCCAAGGCTAATGCACCTGCACAGCCCCAACTTATTAATCCTTTTGCCCCTTTTTCAATCAATAATTCAGCGGCTTTAATCGCATTTTCTCGCCCTGCTCCTGAACATGCAACCATAATATTTTCAGCAATAAAATCACTCTCACCTTTAGCGATTTTTTTTGTCGTCAAGGTGGTAAGCTCCTCTGGGAGTGCTACAATAATTCCTATCATGATTACTTCTTCAATTCATTACGGTAGCGAGCTAATGCCCATAGTGGAAAGAATTTATCATAGCCATGATATTTTAAATAAAATACCTTCGGAAATCCTGGTGCTGTAAAACAGGGATCATCCCAAACACCATTACTTTGTTGGTTACGTAAAAGAAAATTAATACCATTTTTAACTGCAGTGCTGGTTATATCCCCTGCTGCCATTAAGCCTAATAATGCCCAAGCAGTTTGAAAACTAGTACTGAAATAATAGCGACCATTGAATTTATTTTCAACCTCATAACTTTGGTTATCTTCTCCCCAACCACCATCATCACGTTGAACACTTTTTAACCAAGCAACAGCTTTGGTGTAAAGCGGGTCATCTTTAGATATATTAGTTTGTTCTAATCCTAATAATACCGACCATGTTCCATAAATATAATTAGTTCCCCAGCGTCCATACCAAGAGCCATCCTCTTCTTGTTCGCTGCGAATATAGTTTAAACTACGTTCCAATGCGGGTAAATATTCGTCATGGTTTTGAGCTACTCGTGCCATTAACATCGCACAACGCCCTGTGACATCCACAGTTGGAGGGTCTAACAAAGCCCCGTGGTCAGCAAAGGGAATTTCATCCAAATAATGATAGCTATTATCAGCATCAAATGCACCATAACCACCATCTGCAGATTGCATTCCTACTATCCATTTCGTTGCCCGATGAATAGCTTCATCATAAAATTTACTATCCAGTTCTGCCATTGCGAAGGCTATCAGTGCGGTATCATCTACATCAGGATAATGTGGGTTTGCAAATTGAAATGCCCAGCCACCACCTGCAACGTCAGGACGTTTAATACGCCAGTCACCAGGCTCATCGGAAAGCTGTTTGCTTTTTAACCATTCATAACTACGCATAAGACTTTCTTTATTGGTCTCTTTATTAGCTTCTTGTAACGCAAGTGCCGCTAACCCAGTATCCCAAACAGGCGATAAACAAGGTTGGCAATAAGCATAATCATCCTTTATCACTAACAATTTATTAATTGCTTTTTTTGCCGTTATCATCATCGGATCGTCTTTAGGGGTTTCCAATAATAATAAAGATTCATAGGCAGCAACCATAGCAGGAAAAATACCACCTAAACCATCTTCACCATTTAGACGTTCAATAATCCATTGTTTTGCCTTTTGAATTGCTAGCTGACGTAGTTTTTTTGGAATAAGTGGACGTGTTGCTAACCCTATTTTATCCAAGAATAAAAAGCATTTGTTTAATAAGGTACGGTCAGGAAAATAATGTTGTTCTTTATCTGGGTGGACTATAAATAATTCTAGTACTCCAATATTATTGGGATTTTTAGCCGTTGCTTTTAAAGTACATAAAATAAATAGTGGCACCATCACCACACGTGACCAATAAGAAACTTTATCTAAATGAAATGGAAACCATTTGGGAAACAACATAATTTCAACGGGGATATAAGGGACTCCACGCCACGGTATTTGTTTAAAAATAGCTAACATAATACGAGTAAAAACATTAGCTTTTGCAGCACCACCTTGACTTAAAATATAATTCCGCAATTTTTTCATGTGTGGAGCATCAATTTTATCCCCAGCCATTTTTAATGCGTAATAAACTTTGGTACTGGTACTTAGATTACCTTCTCCACCAGTAAATAATGCATAAAAACCCTCTTTTGTTTGCTCCTTCCTTAAATAAATGGCAATTTTTTGCTGTAAATTTTCATCAATCTCCCCTAAATAATGCATCATGATGATATATTCAGCAGTAACACTACAATCAGCTTCTAGCTCAAAATTCCAAAAACCCTCCTCATCCTGAAGAGCAAGTAAATGATCTTGGGATTTTTGTATGGCTTTATCAAGATTAAGAGATTTAGATTTAATGGCTGTCGATGTATAGTGAGCATCGCTTGTATTCATCTGAATTTCAGCGTCTGTAAACATGATGAATCCTTATAAATATAGGTGTTTTAAGTTTTAGAAATGGGTTGATAATGCCACGTTGGGGTTTTAAGCTCTTTACTAAGAAAATTAAAAACCAGTGATAATAAATAATTACTACGTCCAGTTAGTTTCGTCACCAAAATGGTTGCTTTAACACTACGGCGATTAATTTTCACTTGGCTTGATTGGTTAAAATCTAAATTCTGTTTAATTTTTTTTAGAGTCAATAAAGCCATACCAATTGCCCACAAGCAAAAATTACGAATGCCAGTTTCATTGATAGGTATTAGTTGTGTATAACGTAAGGCACCTTCTAAGTGACCCTCCGCGATACTAAGTAAATGTTTTAAGCCTTTACGAAATTTTTCATTATTGGTTTCAGGGCTAAGATCTGCTAAATTAAAGCCTGTTTCCGTAAAAATATCTTGCGGTAACCAGCAAACACCTCGTCCAGCATCATCCCAAATATCTTTTAAAATATTCGTCATCTGTAATCCTTGTCCGAAAGAAATTGATAATTTCAATAATTCTTGTCGATGACAATTAATTTTAGGGGAATAATGACAAAAAAGTTTTGCTAACATTTCACCAACACAGCCAGCAACGTAATAACAATATTCATCCATATCCGCCATAGTTTTTACACCAGCCCGTAAGTCTAGTGCTTGAAAAATAGGCATTCCTTTTGCCATTACTTCCACACAGCCTGCTAACGCTTCAATTTGCGGAGCTTCAAAGCTTTGAGTAATTTCTATTACTTTGGGGGTTAATTTTATGAGAGAGTGTTCTGCTGGTAATGTTTGTGCTGATAATAATGGGCTGAGTTCTGTAGCAAATTTTGCTGCTTCCTTACCAGTTCTGACAATTTTTATAAAGGCTGCACAAAAAAATTCTTTTTGCTGTACAGAAAGTGAAACCTCATCTTCTATAGTGTCAACAATACGACACAGTAAATAAGCATTTGCTACTGCTGGATAAAGTTCAGATGGTAATTGAGGAATAGTCAGCGCGAAGGTTCTAGAAACGCCCTCAAGTAAAATAGCCTGAAATTCAGTATCACTTAGCGTAAGTAATGATTCGGGGTGATTAATAGAGATTATTGTATCTGTCATAGTGATGCTTGTGATGCAAAAAAGGTTCTATAATGGTATAAAGGAACACTAACATTTAAAATAACAATGGCTAGATTGAGGTAATCATAGACTGTTTGTTGGTATGTTGCAAATCTTTGTTGTTTTATTGTAAAAAAGTCCATAAATATTTGTCAGCGATTAAATATAAATATCCTATAAAATATCCATGATTAGTGACTGTATTGGTATTTATCGCCTATGACTATGCGTAAAATTAAATCTTAATACTGGAGTCTAGTTTAAAAATGGAGTATTCTGAGAGTTTTTATAACCTCTTAAGCCGTTATCAATAAGCATTAAATAATGACAGATAACCTTGGTTTAGAGTAAATTTTACTAAAACTGTTGTTATTTAACAACAGCCTAGTTTGCTATTATTAAATTTGTAGTTTTTGGAGGATGGATTTGTGAGTGTTCCTTTACGTCAACAGTTAGCTGTAGGTCGTTATCTAATTAAACAAAAATTAAGTGGGGTTAAACGTTACCCTTTAGTTTTAATGCTAGAACCTTTATTTCGTTGTAATTTGGCGTGTGCTGGTTGTGGTAAGATTGATTATCCTGATGACATTTTAAATAAACGCTTATCCGTTGACGAATGTATGGAGGCAGTCGATGAATGTGATGCGCCAATGGTTTCTATTCCAGGAGGAGAACCTCTTATTCATAAGGAAATGCCTCAAATTGTTGCAGGAATTATTGCGCGGAAAAAATTCGTGTATTTATGCACTAATGCCTTGTTATTAAAAAAACGTATTGATGATTATACACCTTCACCTTACTTAACCTTTTCCATTCACTTAGATGGTAATCAAGCGCGTCATGATGTCTCTGTTTGCCAAAAAGGAGTGTTTGATATAGCTGAAGAAGCAATTAAATTAGCCTTAATTAAAGGTTTCAGAGTCACGATTAATTGCACTTTATTTCAAGGTGAAAATGCTCAAGAAGTCGCTGACTTTTTAGATTATGCGATGGAGCTTGGTGTGGAAGGCGTAACTATTGCCCCTGGATTTAGTTATGAACATGCCCCTAAACAAGATGTTTTTATCAAGGGTTTAGATGTAAAAAAACTATTTCGTGATATTTTTAAAATTGGGAAAAATAGACACTGGAAACTTAATCATTCCTCTTTGTATTTAAGTTTTTTAGCAGGAAATGAAAATTATAACTGTACCCCGTGGGGCAACCCTACTCGTAATGTCTTTGGTTGGCAAAAGCCTTGTTATTTACTTGATGATGAAGGTTATGCTAATAGTTTTCAAGAATTATTAGAAACAACGCCTTGGGAAAACTATGGTAATGCTAATAATTCTAAATGTGTTAACTGTATGGCTCACTGTGGTTATGAAGCGACTGCGGTAGAAGATACGTTAGCCCATCCACTTAAAGCTTTACTCACGTCTATTTTTGGACCTAAAACAGAAGGCTCAATGGTTGAAGTTAAAAGGATAGATAGTAAAAATAGCTCTGCTTTGGAAAATATCCCAATAAAAACAGAACTATAAAAGTAACTTGGTGGTAAAATATTACGATATTCTTTCTTATAAAGTGTGCTGTCCATGCTAAAACAGTACTTTAAAAATAAAATTATAAATGGCTATTGAGCTTTTATGAAGATTCCCAATATTACTTATATATTTTTTGATTAAGGATAAATAGCTGATAGCCTAATTATGCACTATAATTATCATTGATAATAATTATAGTGTGATTTGTTTTCTATTTTCCTATCAAAGATAAATTTAATAAATCCTCAAACAATGAGGATTTCAAAGAAATTAGAGACGACATATTTTGAGGTTATTTTGATGATAGTAATGATTAAAAACAGAGGTTTTTTGGTAATAATAGTGCTTTTATTAGCAATGAGTTTTACAAATTCTCAAGCTAGAGAACAAACAGCAAAACAAGTTGTTGAAGCATTTCAAGCTAAATTATTAACGGTTATGAAGCAAGGGAAAAGCTTAGGTTTTCAAGGTCGTTATAAAAAACTAGGAAAAGCGATTGATACTAGTCATGATTTAACTAAAATAACCCGTGTTGTTATTGGTCGAGAATGGGCGAAACTTAATAAGGAACAGCAACAAAAACTGGTTAATGTTTTTACTGAATTAAGCATTGCTGCTTATGCCTATAACTTTAAAGAATTTTCCGGTGAATCATTTGAATTCGACTCAGAAGAAGAGACTACTCGTGGAGGAGTGATTGTTCATACTTACTTACAAATCCCTGATGATAAAGAAGTAAAATTTGACTACATGATGAAAAAAAAAGGTGAAAGCTGGCGTATTATCAATATAATCGCAAACGGAGTTAGTGATCTAGCATTAAAACGTTCTGAATATACCAACATATTAAAAAAAGATGGTTTTGATGCATTAATTATAAAAATTAGCACTAAAATTGAGACTTACGCAAAATAATAGTTTTTTAGGTTTAAAAAATGGTTTATCAAAATAAAAATAGAATATTACAAACCCTGTCAATATTTTTAGCCCTAAGTATCTTGTTGCTGACAGGCTGTGCCAGTACTAATGGCAGTATAGTCAGCGTCGATGATCCTTATGAAGAAGTGAACCGTAGCATGTTTTATTTTAATGAAGGCTTAGATGATTATGTAGGTGAACCTGTTTCATCGGCTTATAATTTTATTACCCCTAATTTTGTCCAAACAGGCATCGGTAATTTTTTTAATAATTTAAAAGATATTAACGTTATCTTAAATGATTTAATGCAAGGAAAATTTCTTCAAGCAGGTGAAGATACAGGTCGATTTTTATTAAATACTTCAGCAGGTCTAGGCGGTATATTTGATATTGCTAGTAAAATAGGTTTAAAAAAACATAATGAAGATTTTGCTCAAACTTTAGCGGTTTGGGGAGTGCCTAAAGGCCCTTATTTAGTTTTACCTATCATTGGCCCTGCTACTAGTAGGGGTATTCCTGGAATGGTTTTTGATGCCGCAGCCAATCCTGCAACTTATATCCCTATCCCTATTCGCTCTTTAGAATTATTAAATATGAGATCAAATGCAAAGGGAACACTTAAAGTTATTAAAGAAGGTGCATTAGATCCTTATTTATTTACTCGAGAATCCTTTTTGCAATTACGCCAGCATTTAATTACCGATGGACAATCTGAACTGGAAAATGATTTAGATTTTGATTTCGATGATGAAGAAGTTGATAATAAAAAGACTAAATTTAAACAAGTAGCTGATGACTTAAATACAACGGGTAGATTACTTGAAAAAATGGGTAATATCTTTAATAATTCATCAAAAAAGATAGATGAATTAGGCGGGAGGAGATTTAAAAGTTATTAGTTAGAAGTAAGTTATTATAATAAGGCATAAAGTCGTATAAGCAATAAGGTTATACGACATAAGTACTAGTTTTTTAAAAAATAATACCAGTGGATAATAAAGCACTTCAATTATTATTCGATACTCCCATCATTAATTTGTAATGACTCTAATTCTTGCTTAGAAATACCTGTTATTTCTGAAACCAAGGATAAATCAAGTCCTTTTTTTATCATTACTTTTGCATTTTCTTTTTTTTCTTGTTCAACTCCTTGCTCAATTCCTTTTTCCATGCCTTTTTCCATACCTTTTTCCATACCTTTTTCCATGCCTTTTTCCATGCCTTTTTCCATGCCTTCTATTAATCCTTTTGTTCTTTCATCACGTAAATATTCCTCATCAGAATATTCATCTTTCATACGGGCAGCATCCTGTGGACTTATTTGGTCTTGTTTTATGAGTGAACAAATTTCTTTTACCGTTTCATTATAATAATCATTTTCTTCAATTTGTTGATCTAAACTATCATTAATTAATTTAAGCCATTCTTGATAAGGTTTTGGGGTTTTATCATTAACATATTTAGGACAAAGATAAATGATTTTATGTTGAGTTTCTGCTACATAACTATGATCTAGTTTTTGCGGTCTAAAATCATTCATTAATATATCTGTTTTATGTTTATCGCCTGAGGTTACAACCACAATAGTATAAACATTCATATTAGGTTTATAATTTCCTGAGCTTTTAATTTGCTCTAACAATGCAGCACAATGGTAATGGAGAAAACGGTCATAATGATCTTGATAACGCCGATGCTGAATATCAATAATGAAACGATTTTTTTTGTCTTCAGCAAATAAATCAAAGCGGCTGTCGACATTTCCAATAATGGGAGAAAATGATTTTTCAGTTTCAACTTTATCAATTTCTATGTCAAGTCCCAGTATATCTTTTACAAATGCGGTAAAAATATGCGGTTTGGAAAAAACTTTTTTAAAAATAACGCCATAGCGTAATGAGGCAACTTCAATCATTAAGGGATACCTGTTTTTTTACGTTGGTTTAACCATTATTCCTAGAATTATCATAGGTCTTTTTGCTAAATTCAACAATTTATCATTAATAGCATAGTTTAGCATTTATAATGCCTATATTTTTTTTTGATTAATCATCAACAACATTTTTAGATAAAAATAAACGGTGTAAGATTGCTCCTGCAGCAAAGCCACCAATATGAGCCCACCATGCAACTCCTGAGCCTTCACCCTCAAAAAAAATAGACCTCGTCGCTTCTTGTATTTGTAGAATCATCCAAAAACCTAAAAAAGCAATGGCTGGAATTTCTACAAAAACAGGTAAGAAAAAAATCGGAATCCAAATTACAACCCTAGCATAAGGAAATAAGAAAAAATAGGCTCCCAAAATCCCTGCAATTGCCCCTGATGCACCTACAATGGGGATGGTTAATCCTGGTGAAAAAAACCATTGAATCAGCATAGAAATCACCCCACATAATAAATAAAAAATTAAAAATCCTCCATGTCCCATGCGATCTTCAATATTTTTAGCAAAAATCCAAATAAATAAAACATTAATAATTAAATGTAACCAACCAGAATGTAAAAACAAACTACTTAAAAATGAAAAACCGTAATCAGAAGACAAGCCAAAGCTCATCGCCCATTGAGGGTTAGAATAACGAATAGGAACAACACCATAAAAATATAAAAGATGGTGTTGCTGCTGTAAGGTCATTAAAAACTGCATACTCAAAAAAATAACAATACAAATTGCGATTAATATCCAGCTTATATAGGGTCGAGTACGACTTGGAATTGAATCTCGGATAGGTATCATTTAATTGACCTTAAATTTAAGTGGGTAAGTTAATTTAACATAAAAATAAAAACTCTAAATTACTAAATACAGCCTTTCTATCAATAAAATTCTCAGATTAAATTACGTGACTAAGCTAGAATATTCATTTTTATTGAGGAGTACAAGCTAAATGACAGTCCCTTACTGGCGACTTTCCAGTTTTTATTTCTTTTACTTTGCAGCTCTTGGGGCTTTTTTACCTTACTGGAGTCTTTATTTACAAGACTGTGGCTTTAATACTTTGGAAATAGGAGAACTTTCTGCCTTGATGATAGCAACAAAAATTATTGCCCCTAATCTTTGCGGAGTGATTGCTGATTATACTGGAAAAAGTCTTAAAATTATTCGTATTGCCTCATTTTTTGCGGCATTTTTATTTATAGGGTTTTTATTTAAAACTGGTTACTTATGGTTTGCTACTATCACTGTTGGGTTTAGCTTTTTTTGGAATGCGGCTTTACCTCAGTTTGATGCAGTAACCTTATTGCATTTAAAACAACAATCTCACCGATATAGTCAAATTCGTTTATGGGGTTCAATTGGTTTTATTATTGCAGTTACCGCAATTGCAGAGTTATTAGACTATTATAGTTTTAGTGCGCTACCAATGATAACAATAACATTATTGGTTTCTATCTGGCTGATTAGCTTGATTACACCTGATGCTGATAGAGTAGCTTATAAAATTGAAGACAGTAGTATTTGGAAAATTATTAGAAAGCCCGAAGTGATTGCTTTTTTTATAATCTACTTACTGTTACAAATAGCTCATGGGCCTTATTATGTATTTTATTCAATTTATCTAAAACAGTTTGATTACTCAAGTCGTCTTATTGGTAGTCTATGGACATTAGGGGTTATTGCAGAAATTATTTTATTTATTTTTATGCGTAAACTATTAACTCTTTTTTCACTGCGTAGAATCTTATTGTGGAGTGCTTTTCTCAGTATGCTACGTTGGTTAATTATTGCTTTAGCGGCAAAGTCTATTTATTGGATTATTGGGGCACAATTATTACATGCAGCAAGCTTCGGGTCATCTCATGTTGTTGCTATTCACCTTGTAGATCAATATTTTGGCATTCAACACCAAGGCAAAGGACAAGCTCTTTATAGTAGTACTAGTTTTGGTCTAGGTGGAATGATTGGTAGTCTGTTAAGTGGTTATTATTGGGATGATTTTGGGGCGATGGTTATTTACAGTACCGCTGCTGGATGTTGTTTTATCGCTTTTATTATTAGCTATTTTGCGATAGAGCGTAAGGTTATTTTAAATAAATAAAAAGTAAAATTTATTATTTTTCAAAAATTCTGGTCGCACCAGTCCAATTTTCATCTGGTGGTGATTTTATAAAATGCTCACCTTTTGCAATCATTACTTTTGCAGGCTGGTCATCAGGATTATCGGATAAAATCTCATGGTAAATTTTAACCGATTGCTGAAATTCTCCAAGCAAATAATACTCAAATGCTTCACTAGCTTTTGCAACTAAAGCTAACATTTGTTCATCAGCATCGCTTTTTTCTGCGATTAATTCATAAATTTTAATACCTTCATTTTTGCCTTTGACAATAATGCAATCTAATGGTCTAAAAATAAAATACTGATAAACTTGTCGATAGGTTATTTGGCTGACAATGATATTAGTATGGTAAATTTTATTAATTCCTTCGATACGACTGGCAAGATTAACATTATCACCAATAATGGTATAATTAATCCGATCATTAGAGCCTAAATGACCTACTATCGCTAACCCTGTATGAATACCGATACGGGTATTAAAGACTTTTTTCCCAGCTAATAAACGTTGTTTATTTAATAAATCAATCGTATTTCTACAGCCTAATGCAGAATAACAAGCAAGTTTTGGATGGTCGGCAATATAATTTGGTGCTCCCCAGAAAGCCATTACTGAATCACCAATATATTTATCTATAGTTCCTTTATTATCTAGCACGATCACTTTAGTCATCTGATCAAAATAATCGGATAAATCAGTCATTAACTCTTTAGGGCCAACCTCTTCTGCGATACTGGTAAAGCCTTCTATATCAGAAAAGAAAAAACTTAGGTTTAGCTCCTGATGCTCACCAACAACAGCGGCTTCACCTTGTTCAATAAATTGTTGGACTAATGACGGGGGGACATATTTTAAAAAGGCTTTAAGTCCTTGGGTCATTGCAGTGGTTGCATCTGACATTTGTTGAAATTCTTTAATCGGTGATGATAATGGTTTAAGTTCAGAAAAATCTAAATCTTTAACTTTTTCCATCGTTTTAGTGATATTTTCGATAGGTTTTGATAGGCTACGAGATAACCATAGCGAAAAAAGTATGGATAAACATAGCATTAATGAAGTTATTAATAAACTCATGGAGCGTGCTTGCTTAGTTTCACCTAAAAAATCATCTTCAGGAATAACAATTATTAAAAACCACTGTTTTCCAATTTTTTTAGAAAAATCATAAACTTTTACTAGGTAATTTTTATTATTCCATTTATAAGAAATTTCTGTTTCTAAGCGTTTAAAAAATTCTTGCGTACCTTCCCTAACCCAATCTTGTTTAATATCATTAATCGTTATTGCTTGAGCATCAGTTAGTTCTTTCATGGTTAAATCAGAATATAAAATAATTTTTCGATCTTTATTAACCACTAAAGCTTTACCATTTTCACCTATTTTTAACGAATTAAAAAAATCAGAGATACGATTTAAACTAATATCAGCGCCGACAACGCCTTTAAACTGTCTATCCAGATTAATAATAGGACTAGCAATGGTTATACCATATAATTGTTGGAGATTATTTTCCTGTTGATAAATATTATCAACTTCACTATTATGAAATTTATAAACCTCTGTCCAATAAACCTTTGAAGAGGTTTTAGAGCCTTGATACCACTCACGTAATCTAGGGTTAAATTCGGTATAATTTTCTGTTTTTGTGGATAATATTTTATTATTTTCATCACGATATTTCCATAAAGTAACAGGATTATCTACAAGGTTATAAATTAATTTAGTTGAAATTGAGCCAAATTTATTTCGATAACCTAAAATTAAATTTCCTTGTTCATCCGCGATGTAATACATAAATAAAAACGGGGTTTGTTTTAGAATGTTAATAACATGTTCTTCTAAATGCTTATCATTAACTAAATCAAGTTTATTAGCTAATAAAATTGAGCCTAAAGAGGTGCTGTCTTCAGCTATTTTTAAATGATGAACAGTCTCACTAACACCATGATTAATTGTGGTATTGAGTAAAGAATTGGATAAAACTAAGGTGTTTTTAGCATTGACTTTATAACTATAAATAACAATGCCTACGGTGAAAATAATTAACCCTATAAAACAAGTCATTAAATCAAATTTAAAGGCACGTTTATAAGCTCTTAGTTTCATAATATTATCCTAAATTACTAGTAAGATGAAGTTGAGGTTAAATTACTTTAGAAAACTGCTGTTGTTTTAGTGTTAAATAACGATCAAAAATCATACAAATATTACGAATTAATAGACGTCCTGCGGCTAATACTTCAATTTTATGGTCTGAAATTATTAATAATCCATCGACCTGCATAACTTTTAAAGATGACAATTCATCGGTAAAGTAATCGTTAAATTGAATTGGAAAATCATTTTCAATAACGTTAAAATTTAACTCAAAATGGCAAATTAATTGCGTAATCACTGCGCGGCGTAATTTATCATCGGCATTAAGCTCTAAACCTTTAACTATAGGTAATATACCTTGGTTAATTAACCGATCATAGTCTGCTAATTCTTTTACATTTTGTGAGTACGAATCTCCCACCCAACCAATAGACGTTACCCCCATTCCAATTAAATCACAATCTGAATGCGTCGAATAACCTTGAAAATTACGATATAACTTGCCTTCGCGCTGGGCAATAGCTAATTCATCATCAGGTTTTGCAAAATGATCCATGCCAATATAAACATACCCAGCATCAAGTAATCGTTGACCTGTCATTTGTAATATTTCTAATTTCTCTTCAGGTGAAGGAATGTCATCCTCATTAATTTGCCGCTGAGTTTTAAATTTTTTGGGCATGTGAGCATAGTTGAAAATTGAGAACCGATCAGGAGAAACTGCTAATACTTTTTCTAACGTTTCTGAAAAACTAGTTACTGTTTGTAAAGGTAATCCATAAATTAAATCAAGATTAGTTGAACGAAAACCATATTTACGTGCAGCTTCCAATACTCCAAAGGTTTGTTCTTCAGTTTGTAACCGATTAACTGCTTTTTGTACCGCAGGATTAAAATCTTGTAATCCTAGGCTAATCCGATTAAAGCCTAATTCGCGTAATTGTTCAACGGTATTATGATTAGTTTCACGGGGGTCAACTTCAATAGAATACTCACCGCTATCATCATCATGTAAATTAAAAAAATTACGGGTAGTCTCCATTAATCGTTTCATTTGTTGATAATCTAAAAATGTAGGTGTACCCCCACCCCAATGTAACTGATTTACTGGTCGAGTTGAATCAAAAAGCTGTGCCTGCATTTCAATTTCTTTAACTAAATTATTTAAATATGGTTCTGCATGTTTACGATTTTTAGTAATGATTTTATTACATGCACAAAAAAAACACACGGTATCACAAAAAGGTAAATGAAAATACAGTGATAATGCACCACCTTTTACATTTGATTTTTTTACTTGTTGTTGATATTCACTAGCTCCAAAATTAGGGTGTAACTCTAAAGCAGTAGGATAAGAAGTATAGCGCGGACCAGCTTTGTTATAACGATTAATTAATTCTAAGTCGAAGGTAATAGATTGATCCATAAGTTTTTAATGACCTGTAAATTTGATTAAAAGACAGTTTAATAAGGAAGTTGTCAAAAAAAACGGGAACTTTGTTATACAAAGTTCCCGTTTCACTGAGCGTTATGAGTGAGTAAAATTAATTTTCACTCTAGGCTATTTTTCGTTCTGATTGCTCGTAAACTAAAATAGGATCATTGTCACCTAAAATAGCTCCCTCATCAAGAATAACTTTACTAATATTTTCCATAGAAGGTAATTCATACATGGTATCTAGCAATACATTTTCAACAATGGTTCTAAGTCCTCTTGCCCCTGTTTTTCTAGCCATCGCTTTAC
This sequence comes from Methylococcaceae bacterium, assembly GCA_030627205.1. Taxonomy (GTDB): domain Bacteria; phylum Pseudomonadota; class Gammaproteobacteria; order Methylococcales; family Methylomonadaceae; genus WTBX01. Next base: position 23,066 of record DAOUSN010000013.1, on the reverse strand, counting down.
GAGCAATGGCAATTAAAGACTCTGGTCTAAATTCAAGTTCAGCCCCTTCCATTTTAAATAAATGTTGATACTGTTTAATTAATGCATTTTTAGGTTTAGTTAAAATTTGTATTAATGCATCCTCATCTAAATCTTCAAGGGTAGCAACAACAGGAAGTCGACCTACAAATTCAGGAATTAAACCATAATTAATCAAATCTTCAGTTTCAACTTCGGCAAATAATTCACCTATATTTTTAGTTTCATCCTTAGATTGAACCTCAGCTCCAAAGCCAATTCCACCTTTTACTGAACGATTTTGAATGATTTTATCTAAACCTGAAAATGCCCCTCCAACAATAAATAAAATATTGGCAGTATTAACTCGTAAAAAATCTTGCTGAGGATGTTTACGCCCACCTTGTGGTGGAATTGAAGCAATTGTACCTTCAATAAGTTTTAATAACGCTTGTTGTACTCCTTCACCTGAAACATCACGGGTAATGGATACATTTTCAGATTTTCGAGTGATTTTGTCAATTTCATCAATGTAAATTATACCTGTTTCTGCTTTTTCGACATCATAATCACATTTTTGTAAAATCTTTTGGATGATATTTTCAACATCTTCACCAACATAACCTGCTTCTGTTAATGTTGTTGCATCAGCAATCGTAAAAGGTACATCTAGTAATCTCGCCAAGGTTTCAGCTAATAATGTTTTACCTGAACCTGTAGGACCGATTAATAAAATATTACTTTTCCCTAATTCAACCTCATCTTTTTGAGATTGACTTTGTAAGCGTTTATAATGGTTATAAACCGCAACGGAAAGGTTTCTTTTTGCTGTGTCTTGACCAATAACATACTCATCTAAAGTGGCTTTAATTTCTTTAGGCTTAGGTAAGGTATTATCTTCAACCTCAGTTGATATTTCTTGCGCTATATTATCAATGATAATATCATTACAAAGTTCAACGCATTCATCGCAAATATGAACGGAAGGGCCAGCAATTAATTTTTTTACTTCATTTTGACTTTTACCGCAAAAAGAACAATAAAGTAGTTTATCTTTACTACTCATATACAAGTCTCCACCAATAGTTAATGATCCAATGTAGATACGGTAATATAATCATAATCTATCGAAATAGATAAAATTATATTTAATTATATTTAATTTTTAAAAAAATATTAAGATTCGGTATTAGGTCGCTTTGAAAGAATTTCATCAATTAAACCATATTTTACTGCGGCTTCAGCACTTAAAAAATTATCTCTATCGGTATCTTTTGCGACAGTGTTAACTGCTTGACCAGTATGATGAGCCAAAATGTTATTTAATTTTTCACGAATTAATAAAATTTCTTTGGCATGGATATCAATATCAGAAGCTTGCCCTTGAAATCCTCCTAATGGCTGATGAATCATCATTCTTGAGTTAGGTAAACAAAAGCGTTTATCAGCTGCCCCTCCTGTTAATAATAATGCTCCCATACTTGCTGCCTGACCAATGCACAAAGTACTAACATCAGGTTTAATAAATTGCATGGTATCATAAATTGACATCCCAGCAGTTACTGATCCACCGGGGGAGTTTATATATAAATGTATATCTTTATCAGGATTTTCAGATTCTAAAAATAATAATTGGGCGACAATAAGATTAGCCATATAATCTTCAACTTGACCGACTAAGAAAATAACCCGTTCTTTTAATAGCCTAGAGTAAATATCATAAGATCGTTCACCTCTTGCTGTCTGCTCAACAACAATAGGGACTAGACCACCTGCTGCCTGCGGTGGGGCTATTAAGTTTGAGTCTGTTGTTTGATACATAACTAACCTTGTTGTCGGCGGTTTTTTGCCATTAATTCAGAGAATGTGTGTAGTTCATCAACCATATTCATTTGTTTAGTTAACCACTCAACACATTGATTTTCTAAAACTAGTTGTTTAACTTCTTCTAAGTGTTTTTCATCTTCATAGTACGCTTTTACAATTTCATCAGGTTGGTCATAATTTTGTGATAATTCCTCAATTGTTGACCTAATAGTTTGACTGTCAACGACAATTTTATTAGTTTCAATAACTTTAGATACAATCAACCCTAAACCAATACGACGTTTAGCCTCGGTTTCAAAAATATCTTTTGGAAAATCTATATTTATATTTTGTTGTTTCGCACTTTCTAAATGAGATTTCTTTAGGGAACTAATTTCTCTATCAACTAAAATTTTAGGCAAGGTAATTTCTATACCATTATATAGCGCGTCAAGAACTGAGCGTTTTAATTCGGCTGCTAATCCTTGTTTTAACTGTTGGTTCATATTTGCTTTAATATCAGCATAAAAAGTTTCATCATCACCACTTTCAATACCATAAGACTTAATGAACTCTTCATCAATTTCAGGTAATTGAGGTTTTTCTATTTTTGTAACTTCTACATCAAAGGTAGCAAGTTTACCTGCTAGTTCTAACTTACCTGTATAATTTTCTGGAAAAGAAATTTCAAAGATTTTAGTATTACCAGTTTCAAGACCTAATAATTGATCTTCAAAACCTGGAATCATTTGCTTTGCACCTAGTTTAACCTCAAAGTCTTCAACTTTACCATCAGTGAAATTTTTATCGTCACAAACACCTGAAAAATTAAGAGTTACTCGGTCTTCATTTTCTGCTATACGGTCAACAACAACCCATTCTGTTTTATGCGCTCTTAACGTTTGTATCATTGCATCAAAATCATCCGCCTCTATAGTAGAAACGGGTTGCTTGGCTTTAATATCACTAAGACTTTCTAATGAAATAGTTGGGTAAATTTCAAATTCAGCGGTATACGTTAAACCTTCTTTTTGTTCAATAGGTTTAATATCTGGCATATCAACAGGGGTTAAATTTTCTTGTTGTAATGCCTCGTAATAGCTTGTTTTAAGAAGGTCACCTGAAATCTCTCCTCTGACTTTATCTCCATATTTCTTTTTAATTAACTTTTGAGGAATCTTTCCAGGGCGAAAGCCATCAATTTTAATTTCACTTTTTAACGACTTTAAACGGGCATCCACTTTTTCTTGGATCACTTCTTCGGGAATACTGACAGTCATTTTTCGGCTTAATTCTGATGTCTGTTCGACGGAAACGTGCATTAGTTTACCTCAACTATAGATAGGGAGTTTGTTTTTATGCTACCGACAATCGGTTTATATGTGAATAATTAACGCTGATTATCGCTAACGGCAATGGGGGAGTTAAGTGGTGCGAGCGGAGAGACTTGAACTCTCACATCATAAGATACTGGTACCTAAAACCAGCGCGTCTACCAATTCCGCCACGCTCGCATACTTATATTAAGATGGGCATTATAAGTGAAATTTTTAATACAAGCAAGGTTTAGAAAGTTTTTCTTATTTACACTCTATTTTTAAACCTACAGAAGGTATTTAAAGTTCAAAAATACCAAAAATAAAGCACCTTAATGAGGATTAAAAATGTTACATTTTCAGCATTACTTATGAAGGAGCGTTGCTGTTAGCATAAAAAATAAGTTATAATCTTTACGCTCCAAGTAAAAAGGTTTAATGAAGGCATAAACTTAATTTATAAATTCATTAAATAACCTTGATTTTAAAAAAAATACCACTATTGCTCTGCTTAACTATATTAAGGAATAGGCAAGTCTTCTTTCTTAACCATAAAATAGAGTTATTTTCAATATAACGTAATTTAAATTTATAGTATGATGGCACTCTTAATTAATCAAAGTATAATTAGTAATCTAAACTGGTGAAGACTTATATTAGTTCGTGTATTTTTATCCTTGGCTTATTTATTGCTCTAGGAACTGATGCCGCAGACTCTAATATTTCTTCGGAGGAAACGCTTAAAGCTATTTATTTAATTCATATTAGTAAAATGACGACTTGGTTAGAGGGGGCAAATAACTCTTCTAACTTTTCCATTTGTATTAATAAAACCAGTACACTTAGTCCAAAATTAAAACAATTAGAAGGACAGTTAAATATTAAAGGAAAGCCTCTCAAAATTCAACATAATCTATCTCTAAAACAATTACTCAACTGTAATGTTTTCTACATTAGTAATTCTACTGATAACTTACTTTTTAAACAATATCAACTTGAGCTAGAAACCAATGCTGTATTGACGGTAAGTGATGAAGCTAATTTTTTTAGTTTTACCAAAAATGGTGGCGGAGTTATTGGTTATTATATTGATAATAATAAAGTAAAAATGCATATTAATTTAAAGACAATGCGTAGAACAGGGATTAATATTAGTTCTAAACTATTACGCTTAATGATCCCGAGGTCTTAAGCTAATGGTATATTTTTATAAGATCCCTATCAAAGATAAGGTTAAGAGATTAATTCTTTTAGCTGTTAGCTCTTCCTTACTTTTTATGATTTTTTCGTTAGCTGTGATGGATTATCAGCATAATAAATCAAAATTACTGGATAGGATAAATGCTCAAGCAGCTATCATTGTTATTAATGCACAAGAAGCTATTTTTTTTGATGATGTTGATTCAACTGAAGAGATTCTCAATGCTTTAAGATCAGATTCTGTTATAGAAAATGCTACTCTCTATATTGAGAATGAGATTAGTTATGCTTCATACAACTCTCCTTATAAAGATAATATTTTCCTTGATTTTCTTCCTCAAAGTAACACGATTAAATTATCTTTTAATTATTATCAAGCTAGTTTAAAAGGATCTATCTTAGATGAGTTAAAAAATAGGGAGGGATTCATAAGGATTAAAATTAATTTAAATAATTTTTATAAAGATCTATTCATAGATGTTTTAATCATTATAGGCATTGCCATTATTTGTTTAGTTTTAACTCTTGTCGTTACTGGTCGTATTATTAAACAAATCGTTTTACCTATTTTACACTTAGCAGACATCGCCAAAAAAGTTACTGAGAACAGAAATTATGAAACAAGAGCTAAAATTTTTGGGAATGATGAGGTTGGAAAACTAACTGAAAATTTTAATGAAATGTTATCGCAAATTCAATCGCATGAAGAAGTATTAGAAGAGCAAGTTTTAAAACGTACGGAAGAATTAGAAAAAGCATTATTAATCGCAGAAACTGCCAATCGAGCAAAAAGTGAATTTGTGGCAAATATTAGCCATGAAATTCGTACACCGATGAATGCTATTATTAATATGAATCGCTTTGCATTAGAAACTGAATTGACTCACAAACAGCGTAATTACTTAACCACTATTAATACCTCAGCATCGTGGTTATTAAATGTTATTAATGATACTTTAGACTTTTCCAAAATAGAATCTGGGCAATTAGAGTTAGATGAGGTTGAATTTAATTTAGGTGATTTAATTAATAAGCTTAAAATTTTTACGGGTGAAATAGATAAAAAAGGCTTGGAGCTTATTTTCAAATACCCCTTAAAATTAGAACATTATCTTATTGCTGATGATATACGTTTAGCTCAAGTTTTAATAAATTTAGTTAGCAACGCGATTAAATTTACCGAAAAAGGCGAAATTATAGTGTCAATTGAAACTATTAAGGAAACGGATAAAGAGGCAAGATTAGTGTTCTCAGTAGCTGATACAGGGGTTGGTATTCGTGAAGAATATCAGAAAAATTTATTTAATTCTTTTTCTCAAGCGGATACCTCTACAACACGAAAATATGGAGGAACAGGTTTAGGGCTTGCAATTAGTCAAAAAATAATTAATTTGATGCGAGGTAGTATTCAAGTTGAAAGTGAGTTAAAACAAGGAAGCCGTTTCTTTTTTGAACTAACCTTAGAAAAAAGTCCTAAATTATTACCTAATACTTTAACAAATTATAAATCGGTTGCTAAAGACCTTAGGATTTTATTACTTAATAATAATCAAGCGTTTCAACTGATGCTTGAAAGTTTATTTACTGAAGTTAATATTTCTGTAAACCGGGTTTTTTCATTATCAGCAGCAATAACTGAATTGGAAAATGATAATATCTATGATTTATTTTTAATTAACTGGAGTGCTATTGAGGTCGGTGAACAGCCTATTTTCTTTCAAAAAGATTTTAAGAAGAAAATGGCATTGATATTAATGACAACTTCTATGGAACATGAAAAGATTATTGCTGAAAATTATGATTTAAATCCAAATAATATCATTACTAAACCCTTAAAAGCTGAAGATTTAATGAATACTATTAGTATTGCAATTAATAAACAAAGCTGTTTAGATGTTGAAATATTAACCTCTAATAATCAATCGTCTATTCTAAAAAATATTGTTAATTCCGATATTTTATTGGTTGAAGATAATGAAATTAATCAAGAAATTGCTGTTGAATTATTAACCAGAAAAGGTATGAATGTTACTATTGCTAATGATGGTCAAGAAGCCGTTGATATTTTAAAAGAACAGTTATTTGATTTGGTATTAATGGATATACAAATGCCCGTCATGGATGGTTATCAAGCGAGTACGGAAATACGCAAACGTTTAACAAAAGAAACTTTACCGATTGTAGCAATGACAGCTCATGCCATGAATGATGATAAAGAACATTGTTTTTTAGCTGGAATGAATGGACATCTTGCAAAACCTATAGAACCTGATGCTTTATATCAGATTCTTAATAAATATTTATCTAAAGTTGAACCAACAAAACCTCAACAAACAACGGTAATTGAAACGAATGTTATTGATGGTTTTCCTCAAGTCAAAGGTGTAGATTTCCAAAACGGGATGTCAAGGTTAGGACAAAATAGGGTGTTATATGTCAAACTTTTGCAGATGTTTATTAAAGAACACCAGGGTAGCTTTGATTATATTACCGATAAATTAGTAAACGATGATCTTAAGGGGGCAAAGTTGAAAGTCCATACTTTAAAAGGGGTTGGGGCTAATTTAGGCGCAATAGCCTTATCAACAACAGCATCAGAACTTGAAATATTATTTCAGACAGAAAACTTATCAGAGAGTAAATCTAAATTAATAGAACTTACTGAGAAAATTGATAATTTTATTGATGGAATTAACCATATTTCTAATTAGAATGTCTAAATCACTTTCCTTACCCCAGCAAGCACATAATCTTTTAAAACCTTTTATCCATAATGGAGATTCTGTGGTTGATGCGACTTGTGGTAATGGGCATGATAGCTTGTTTTTAGCCGAACAAGTTGCCCCGTCTGGTTTGGTCTATAGCTTTGATATACAGCAGATAGCAATAATAGCAACTAGGAGACGAATCCAGCAGGCAGGTTTAAAGGGTAATCTCAACTTAATTTATGCTGGGCATGAAAATATGCAGGCGTATATTACTAATAAAGATAAAGGAAATATTAAAGCTGTCATGTTTAATCTTGGTTATTTACCTTATTCTAATAAGCAAGTGATAACGTCCAGTGATACAACGTTATCAGCATTAAATACGGCAGTTTCATTACTTGCTCCCACTGCTATTATTACCATTTTAGCCTATCCAGGACACCAAGGTGGTAGCGAAGAAACTCTTCAGGTAAAGAACTGGTGTCAACAACTATCGACAAATTTTAGTGTTAAAATTATTCATAGTTCACGACCGACAGCAAAAGCACCACAACTATTTGTCGTACAACCAATATAGTTTGTTTAGTAGTGTTAACTATAAATATTTCATCTGATCTTCCAATCCTATCAAAAAACTAGCCTCCTAACTACCATTAAAAAGCGTATCACATTATACTTAATGATTGTGATTCACTATTTTATAATAAAAAACAAAACTCTGAGGAGAAAAAAATGAGTGCAACATCTTCAAATATGATGTCTTTAGGAACACTTGCCCCTAATTTTGAATTAATAGATACCATAAGTCATTCAATACTTACCTTACAAAGTTTGAAAGGTAATAAAGGAACAGTTATTATGTTTATTTGTAATCATTGTCCATACGTGATTCATATTAAGCAACAATTAATTGATATTGCTAACCATTATACTGAACAAAGTATTAACTTTATTGCAATTAGTTCTAATGATATTATCAACTATCCTCAAGACGCACCTGATAAAATGACCGAATTAATGTCAGAATGGAAAAATCCTTTTGTTGCCTATTTATATGATGAGTCACAAGAGGTAGCTAAAGCTTATCAAGCAGCTTGCACTCCTGATATTTACCTTTTTAATGAAACTCTTAACTGTGTTTATCGTGGTCGTTTAGATGCATCAACCCCTAAAAATAATGAACCTTTAACAGGTGTTGATTTACGTACTGCTTTAGACGATTTATTAGCTAATAAAGTAATCAATGCAACACAAATTCCGAGTATCGGCTGTAATATTAAATGGAAATAATTTAAAGGTATATCAGAAGGTTATTATTCATATATCATAATTTTTTTTAAATGCTGTAAAATTTAGCATTCGTATAACTATAATAAAAAATATACCTTCATTGTTGTGATGAAGGTACAGATTGGAGATTTACATGAATATTGAGGTTTTTAAAACCGTAGGATCTAAATTTGCGATAACAGGGGTAATTATTTCTATAATTGTCTATGTCGTGAATATTGAAATGTTTCAAGGTATTGCCCCGTTTTTAGGTATTGTGGGCTTGGGTTTTGCTTTTTTTATTTACCGAAAAATTTTAGCGTGTTCAGCAGGTACTGAAAAAATGAAACTTATCGCGGATTTAATCCATGAAGGTGCGATGGTTTTTTTAAAAGCTGAATACAGAATTTTATCTATTTTTGTAGTTGTAGTTGCATTATTAATTTATCTATTTATTAGTCCTGCCACTGCTTATGCATTTTTAGGTGGAGCTGCCTGCTCGATGTCAGCAGGTTTTTTCGGTATGGAGGCGGCAACGCGTGCAAATGTAAGAACCTCAAGTGCTGCTAATACCGAAGGAATAGGGGCGGCACTAATGATTGCATTTGGTGGAGGTTCAGTGATGGGATTATCTGTTGCTTCATTAGGGTTGGTGGGTATTGGTGTCGTATTTATGTTTGTTGACCCAAGTAATATGGAAAGCTATAAGATGCTTAATGGCTTTGCAATGGGTGCTTCTTCAATTGCTTTATTTGCACGAATTGGCGGAGGTATTTATACAAAAGCTGCTGATGTAGGTGCAGATTTAGTCGGTAAAGTTGAAGCTGGAATTCCAGAGGATGATCCGAGAAACCCTGCAACGATTGCAGATAATGTAGGGGATAATGTGGGTGATACTGCAGGTATGGGAGCGGACATCTTTGAATCTTATGTAGGTTCTGTGATTGCAACTATAGCGATTGCCACATCAGCTACTAATTTTGTTGATGCTGATATGCAAATAAATGCGATAATTTTACCTGTAGCTTTTATTGTTGTGGGTTTAATTGCCTCGGCAATGGGTGTGGCCTCTATGCAGAAAATTAAAGATTTTAATCCTGCTCATGCATTAGAAGCTGTCACTTGGATTGCCGCTGGATTATTTTTATTATTTGCTTTACCTTTAGTTATTTCTGCAGGGATACAATTTGATTTAGGTGATCGAACAACCCCTGTTTTAGGGCCTTTTTATGCGGTTTTAGGTGGGGTATTAGTAGGAGTATTTATTGGTAGAGTCACTGATTATTATACTTCAAAAGCACCTGTTGAACGTATTGCTCAAGCCTCTGAATTTGGACCTGCGACTAATATTATTGCAGGACTTGGGATTGGAATGCGCTCAGTAGTTTTACCTATATTAGGGATTGTTTGTGCTATTTTATTAGCTTATTATTCAGCAGGGTTATACGGTATTGGTATTGCAGCAGTGGGTATGTTAGCAACAACAGGGGTTACTATGTCTGTTGATGGTTATGGGCCTATTGCAGATAATGCAGGTGGTATTAGTGAAATGGCTGAATTAGGAGAGGAAACTCGTAAAATTACCGATTCTTTGGATGCTATTGGAAATACTACTGCGGCTGTAGGTAAAGGTTTTGCTATTGGATCAGCGGCTTTAACAGCATTAGCATTATTCTCAGCTTATGCAGCCGCCGCTAAATTATCCTCTATTGATTTATTAAATCCTTTAGTTGTTGTAGGTCTTTTTATAGGGGGGGCAGTCCCTTTTCTAGTGGCAGCAATGACTATGGATTCTGTCGGCAAAGCGGCACAAGATATGGTTGAAGAAGTTCGCCGTCAATTTCGTGAAATTACAGGTTTAATGGAAGGTAAAGCACAACCTGACTCAAGCCGTTGTATTGAAATTTCAACAAAAGCCTCATTACGTGAAATGATTTTACCTAGTTTAGTAACTATTTCCACTCCTGTTTTAATTGGTTTTATTTTAGGAAAGGATGCGTTAGGTGGGTTATTAGCAGGTTCATTATTAACAGGTGTATTGATGGCATTATTTATGGCAAATGCAGGCGGTGCTTGGGATAACGCTAAAAAACTAATTGAAGGCGGTGCGTATGGTGGTAAAGGCTCTGATGTTCATAAAGCAGCCATTTGTGGGGATACTGTTGGTGATCCATTTAAAGATACTTCAGGGCCTGCTTTAAATATTGTCGTTAAATTAATGGCAGTTGTTTCTTTAGTTATTGCCCCATTATTGTCATAATTTGAAAGAATAAGGCTTAATAACCTGTATAAATGGGAGCAGAAGTAAAGTACAAAATATAATTTTGTATTTATAAATTATTTGAATTAATAAAGCTTTATATCTAAGTTAAATACTATTATGATGACTAAAATTGCACTATCATTTGAGTTTCCAGATAATTTGAATGTGGAAAAATTTATTACTAAATTAAATAAAAAAATAGAGTATAAATTAGTTTCAGAGCATTATATGCAGAAAAGTTTTTATGATAGCTTTGACTGGAGACTTTATAATGCCCATGTTCTTTGTGAATTTAATCAATCTAAAAACGATTCGTCTTTAATTTTAAAAAACTCAACAACAGCCGATAATATTGCTTTAATTAAAATTGACCAAGTACCTTGTTTTGCTAATGAATTTAATAGAAGCGCGTTAGCTTATAAGCTTGCTAATTTATTAGAAATGAGAGCATTATTACCATTAACCACACTAGAATTGAACGTTTATAAACTGAATATTCTTAATAATGATCAAAAAACGGTTGCTCGTTTAATTATTGAAGATTATTGGCAATTTCGATGTCGTGTAACCATACAGCCGATTAAGGGCTATCATAAAGCGGCGGTTAACTTACATCAACTATTAGTTAATAGTTTGTCGCTGACTGTTATTCGTAAGCCTATTCTTTTAGCTGCTTTAAAATTACAAGGACGAAAAGTAAATGATTATAGTTCCAAGTTAAATTTACAGTTTGATCCTGATATGCCAGCGGGTAAAGCAGTTAAAAGAATTTATAAAACCCTTTTAAAAACAATACAAATTAATGAACAAGGTGTAATAGATGCTATTGATTCTGAGTTTTTACATGATTTTAGAGTTGCTATTAGACGAACACGTTCGGGTTTAAGTCAACTTAAACGTATTTTTCCTAGTGAAATAACGACTTATTACAGTGAATATTTTGCATGGTTAGGAAGTATTACTAGTTTAACTCGGGATATGAATGTGTATTTACTTAATATTGATGCTTATAAATCCAGTATACCGCAATATATGCGAGAAGATTTAAATCCGTTAGAAGATTTTTTATTAGTTAAACAAAAATTAGCACAAGAATTTTTAGTTGAGAAATTAAATTCAAAAAAATATAAAATATTATTAGGAGAATGGGAACAATATTTAAAACAGTTTCCTGCTAAAGAAACATCACCAAAAAAAGTACTGACTATAAAGCAATTAGCCGATACTCAAATTTGGAAAGTTTACCAGCGAGTTATCCAGGAAGGCGCTGTTATTACTAAAAATACTCCTGCACAATCATTGCATGATTTAAGAAAAACCTGTAAGAAATTACGCTATTTAATAGAGTTTTTCCAGAATTTATACTCTATTAATAAAATTAAAGCATTAATTAAATCTCTTAAAGGTGTTCAAGAGGTTTTAGGTGATTTCCAAGATTATGAAGTTCAAGAAGATGCTTTACGGTTATTTAGTGACGAAATGATGCGGCAACAAAAAGTTTCTAGTTCAACGCTTTTAGATATGGGGGTTTTAGTACAAAAATTAGATGAAAAACGTTGTAAGGCTCGTGATGAATTTGCACGTTTCTTTACTGAATTTAATAATCCTGCTAATAAAATTATTTTTAAATCGTTGTTTGCAGCTAATTCTAAGAAGGGAAAATGAAAGTTATTGCCACCTATAATATAAAAGGTGGGGTTGGAAAAACCTCAACAACCGTTAACTTAGCCTATCTTGCTGCAAAGAATAGTCACCGAACATTAGTTTGGGATCTAGACCCTCAAGGAGCAAGCAGTTATTATTTTAGGGTTAAGCCAAAAGTAAAAGGAGGCAGTAAAACTTTAATTTCCGGTAAATGTGAGCTAAATGGTTTAATTAAAGGCACGGATTTTGATTATCTGGATTTATTACCCGCAGATTTTTCATTTAGAAATCTGGATTTAGTCTTGGATGGGCGAAAAAATCCAACACAACGATTGCAAAAATTATTACAGCCTTTAGCCGATGAATATGAGTATATTTTTTTAGATTGTCCACCCAATATTTCTTTATTATCAGAAGCTATATTTGAGGCGACTGATATTTTATTATCCCCGTTGATTCCAACAACATTATCATTACGAACTTTAGATCAGTTAAAAGCGTTTATTAAAGAAAATAAAAATAAGTTAAAAAACTTAGAATTAATTTATTTTTTCTCAATGGCGGATCAACGAAAAAAAATGCACAAGGAAATTATTGCTTCATTTAGTAAGCAACATCCTGATTTATTAGATATAATTATTCCTTATGCGAGTGATATAGAAAAAATGGGAATCAAACGAATGCCATTGGGTGCTTATACTCAAAAAGGTCGTTCAATTGAAGCCTATCGGGCATTGTGGGAGGCTATTTTAAAAAGATTGATTTAGATATTATTTTACACTATGAATAATAATCTGTTCTCTATTTAGTTTTAAGGAATATTGACCTGATAACAACTCCTCTAATTCACGACCAATCATTCCAAAACGCCAGCCTTTTAATAATTGGCAAGTTTCATCATTAAATAATAATTTTTCTAACTCTTTTCTGGGTGCAAGAATACTTGGATTTAACGTATTTTCTTCAGCACGTACTCTAGTTATGGCGGTTAATATATCCAGTATTGCTTCTTGTTGCGGAGTTTTCTTAAAAGAAATACGGCTATCTTTAAAAGGGCTGACCTTTTTTTGTTGTGCTTCATTAATTAGTTGGCAAAGATGTTTTCCGTGATTGCGTAATAAGCGATCATTAATATTACGGACATTAGCCAATTCTCGAACGGTTGAGGGCTGTAATTTTGCCAGCTCTATTAATAAATCATCACGAATAAGCCAATTTCGAGGTTTATTGTCTATTTTTGCTTGCCGCTCACGCCATAAGGTTAAACTTTGGATAATAGATAATTGTTTGCCGGTTAATTTATTTTTACCTTTGATTTTTAGCCAAGCATTCTCAGGTTTTATATCATAAAGATCAGGGTTATTAAATGATTCAAAGTCATCTTTTAACCAATCAAAGCGTTCTAATTCGGTTAATTTTGTACGAATAATTTCATAAATTTGGCATAAATAAATAACATCATCAGCAGCATATTGTAATTGTTCTGCACTAAGTGGACGTAAACTCCAATCAGTACGGGTATACGCTTTGTTAAGATTAACATTTAAAAATGTGGAAACTAACATCGCATAACCAGGATTTTCTTGTATACCTAATAAAGGTGCTGCAATTTGGGTATCAAATAAAGGCGTTGGAATTTTACCCGTGAGTTGATAAAAAATTTCTAAATCTTGTCGGCAAGAATGGAATACTTTAATTATATTAGGGTTATAAATAGCTTCAAAGAGAGGATTTAAGTTATCAAATGCTAACGGGTCAACACAAACCACCCATTTAGGTGTTGCGATTTGTAACAGACAAAATTTTGGATAGTAGGTTTTTTCACGTAAAAACTCGGTATCTAATGCTAACCAAGATTCAGCAGCTATTTGCTCACATAATTTTTCTAGTTTTTCAGAAGTGTCTATATAGTTAATAGTAGTCATAAATACGGAGATTAAATCATTGAAGGTGTTTGGATTTATTATTTTTAAAGGTATCGTACCCAGCTAAAATAAAGCTATCTTATAGTTTAGCAAAACTAGTTTAACAGTAAAATAAACGATAGGGTGTGTAAAATTAAAATAAACAATCGTTATCCTTGAATTTTAAGTTTAGACTTTAAAATTGAGAATGAGGGCTGGTTAATGGTAAATTATTAACAAAATAATGTCCGCCCCCCATCAACACTAATAATTTGTCCTGTAATATAATTAGCATTACTGATTAAAAAAGCCACAGTTTTTGCTATATCTTCCGGTTCACCAGTACGTGATAATGCAATTTTGCTGATTATTTCTTGTTTATATTTTACTGATAATTCATCTTTTGGCCATATTATTGCACCGGGGGAAACCCCATTAACTCGAATTTTTGGAGCAAGTTCTTTAGCAAGTATTCGTGTCATTGCCGCGAGTCCTGCTTTTGCAATACTATAAACAGGGTAGTCTTTTAGTCCACGTTCAGAATGAATATCAATAATATTAATAATACAGCCTTCACGTTGACTTAAAGTTGTCACTAAGGCTTGTGATAAAAAAAACGGGGCTTTTAAGTTACTACCTATTAATTCCTCCCAATTTTCTTCACTAACGTTAGTGATAGTTTGTGAGTAAAAAGCTGAGGCATTATTTATTAACCCATCAATACCTCCCCATATAGAAGTTGCTTGAATAGCAAGTTGTTGCAAAGCGGTTAAATTTAATAAATCTGTTTGTATTATTTGAGCAGAATTAGCACGTTGTTGATTTAATTGTTCACAAAGTTGACGCGCTTGTTTCTCAGAGTCTTTATAATGTAAGATAACATTACAGCCTTGATTATGCAGTAATGTTGCACAGGCAGCTCCTATTCTCTTGGCTGCTCCGGTAATTAAAATATTTTTTTGCACATCTAACCTTAAACTATGATGAAAAAATTTTTGCTTTATTTCTTATTTATTTTTTTAACAGCCTGTGGCGATTCTGAAAAAATTTTTACACCTTTAGCTAAAGATGCGGTTATTCTGGCATTTGGTGATAGTTTAACTTATGGAGTTGGCACAACTAAAAAAACAAATTACCCAGCTATTCTTGAAAAACTTAGCCATCATCGGGTTATCAATGCAGGTTTTTCTGGTGAAATTAGTAGTGTAGGTTTAAAGCGTTTACCTAAATTATTAGATAAATATAAACCAGAATTACTTATTTTAATTCACGGAGGGAATGATATATTAAAAAAGATTTCTCATCAAAAAACTGCTGAAAACCTGAGACAAATGATAACCGAAGCAAAGCAACGCAATATTAAAGTGGTTATGTTGGGAGTTCCTAGTTTTGGTTTGTTTTTATTAACAAGTGCTGAATTTTATCAACAGGTTGCAACCTCAGAAAACATACCGATTAATATTGAGGTTTTAGCTGATATTTTAAGTTCTTCTGAGTTAAAATCGGATCAAGTCCATCCTAATACTAAAGGTTATCAGATGATGGCTGAGGCAATTTATAAACTCTTACAACATAGCGGAGCTTTGTAAATGATTTATGTTGTTATTTCATAGTTTGGCATTGCATCAATAAAAATGTAAAGAAATTTTAGATGGCTAAATAATGGAGGCTGCGACCAGAATCGAACTGGTGTAGATGGCTTTGCAGGCCACTGCATAACCATTTTGCTACGCAGCCTTAATAGAAATAAACGAAAAAGCCGCGAGATCTCGCGGCTTTAATATCTTGGAGCGGGAAACGAGATTCGAACTCGCGACCCCAACCTTGGCAAGGTTGTGCTCTACCACTGAGCTATTCCCGCATTGAAATTTATCCGAGTATTATGACCTTAAAATAAATATTTGTCAAGAATTTATTTTATTGCATATCAATCGCAAGTATCCAACCTTTTCTTTCAAAACAATTTCCCTCAGTTAAAACTTCAACTTGAGCAAAGGCATCTTTTTTTCCTGCAAAGTCTTGAAGAGCAAGAACTTTAACTAATGTTCCTTCGGGTTGTTGTTTACAAGAACCATCAACTCCTTTCTCTTTAGTGTCATCAAATGCAGAAATAGTATCTGGTACGGAAACCATGCTAATAGTTGACTTCTCGTTAACAGCACTATTTGCACCTTTTAAGCTATACTGCTGACCTACAGATAAGTTTTTAAATGCTGTTGGTAATTTTTTAGTATTACCTAAACTCATTATAATGATTAATATTAAAATGACAACAGCAGCTATTCCACCAAAAAAAACCTTGGGATTAGAGTTTTTTAATTCCATCGCTGTGCTAAGTAAATTGTTGGCAGTCTCAGTCTCAGTCTCAGTTTCAGTTTCAGTTTCATTTTGTTCAGGATCACTCATTTTATTTCCTCTTAATTATTATTATTTGCGTATTTAAATGGATAAAGTACCATAAACACCTTTATATTTTAAGCATAATTTGTTATTGATGAATTTTCGTACAGTGAGTGACAATTATTTAAGGCGTAAAATATCAAGTTTCAAATAAAATCATAACCTTGCTTCTCTTTAATTATTTTTGTCTTTTTTATGGTTTTCGTTTCAGCCTTTCGTTTACATTCAAATTGCCAATAGCCTAAACCCACATTTTTTTTATGCAAAAGTTTAACTAAGAATTTATCTGTCGATAAGCTTAATTTGATGGTGTTTCCTTCTTTAAGCAAATAGGAGTCAACAATAATAAAATGTTTTTCATTATCCATATCTTTTTCTTTATAGAATAACGCTTTTTGTAATATATCCTCATTCATTTTACTTTTTAAAGTATAAGAAACAGCATAAATTCTAGAGGTAATTAATCTAATTTCAAAATCTAATTGTCGGTGTTCATGTTTAGGTACAATTATTTTGTTAACGATACCTAAAGAACATGTATTTTGAGGAGAATCTATTTTTCTAAAACTTACCAAACTTCCTGTAGAGATAAGCCCTTCTGTATTAAAACTACAGGATAAGGATCTCTTTGAAGAAGATTGGGCTAAATATTCTAACTTTTTATTTTGTTGCTGTGTATTTGAAGATTGTAATTCATAGGTTGTTTCTAAGCCAATCGAAAAAATTCTATCTAAACGATCTACAAAACAAGGTGTTCCTTGAAGTTCTGACCCTATCCATCGTTGCTCTAGGTAGTCAATCAATTCGGTTGCTAATTTGCTGGTTTTTTCTTGATGAATATTAATAGAATTAAAGCGGTCACAATTTTTATTTACTACTTTATCTCGTTGCTCGATCACTTTATAAAGATCAGTAAAATTAAGGTATAATTTTCCTGAGTTAGGAGGTTGTTCTGTACGTTCAAATTCAGGTGGTGCATCTTCGTCAACTAGCACCACACATTGTAACATTTGCATAGAAATTGGTTTTTTTTGTAAATGAACCAAATTACCAAATTTTCCTAAAAAATTATAAACCTGTTGTACTTCTTTTTGCATTAAACCTCTTGGGTCTGTCAGGCTTAATAGCAGTATTTGTATATAATTTTCTGTTATAGTGCTGACATCACTTGGATTGTCTAGGTCATCGGGAATTTTTATATTTTCTTTTTTAACTTTAATACTTAATTTATAAAGTGAATGTAAATCTATCCACACCCAATCTGGAACAGGTAAACACATCATATAATATGTAACCACAATATAACCTAAGTTTTTTATGGTGCGCTGAATAGATAAAGCTATATTTTTACCCTGAAACCAGCCTGTGCCTCGCCTTGTTAATGCTCTAACTACTATCCAATAACCAAGGGCAAACTCTTGTTCAATAGACGTTACGACCTTAAGAATTTTTTGCTCATTTTCTCCTTTAGGAAAACCCATTTTAGAGAGTCTTATCCGTAAATAATCTTCTATTTCAAAAAAATTAAGTTTTAAGGTTTCTAAGGTATCCAGCCTAAGTTGTACATCCATTTCTATTTTATTAAAATCTCTAATAAAATCATGAAATAAACGTGTGGTTAGGCCTTGATTTGCTGTCGGTAAATCAGCAATCCATTGCCTTAAGGTATCTTCCTCGTAGAGCTTTAAATGTTCTGAATTTTTTTGCTGTGGAGGAAGAACTAGAAAAAAAGAGTTTTTCACAAGCTTCTCATAATAATTAAGATTAAATAGTCAATCACTCATGGAATTCTTTTCCAGAGCTGTTTTTTTTAGCAATTTTTATATTGCTATTTAGCATTAATCTTAACTTAAGAACTAAATTCGTCAATATGAAATGTTATTATTGTCGGGTTGATACTAAAAGTTTAGAAATACTTTGTTAGCAAATTTATCTACCTTTTTTCATCATCATCCCTTTAGAAGGGTTATAACCGAAAATCGCCGCCGACATAAAAATAATAAAAGCCACTAAAGTATAAATAAAAGCAGATTGATTAAATTGCCCATACCAGGCAAAGCGTATTAATTCTACTGCCTGTGAAAAGGGGTTATAGTGCGCTAAATTATATAACAATAAACTAGATTCTTTTATTTTCCATAAAGGGTAAAGTGCCGTAGACATAAAAAACATCGGGAAAATAACAAAGTTCATCACCCCTGCAAAATTTTCTAATTGTTTAATTAAAGAAGACATTAATAAACCTAATGCCCCTAGCATTAATCCTGATAAAATTAGCGCGGGAAATATGGATAAATAGCCTATTTCAGGGGCTTGAATATCATAAAACCACGCGATGATTAAAAAAACATACACTTGTAAAATAGAAACTGCCGTCCCTGCTATTAACTTACAAATCAGTAAAAACCAACGTGGTAAGGGACAAACCATAAGAATTCGCATACTGCCCATTTCACGATCATAAACCATAGATAACGAGCTTTGCATCCCATTAAAAAGCTGTATCATGCCAATAAGTCCAGGGGCTATATAAACTTCATATAAAATATAGGTTTCATAAGGAGGAATAATGGCAAGCCCTAATGTCGCTCTGAAACCTGCGGCAAAAACAAATAACCAGATTAATGGTCTAACTAAAGCTGAAATAAAACGTTCTTTTTGTTTTAAAAAACGTAATAACTCCCGATTTGTAATTCCCAACATTACTCGCCAAAAATACAGTATTATCATGCAGACTCACCTGTTGTTAACTTATAAAAGGCATCACTAATATTTTGACGCTGGGTTTTTTCTAAAATGTGATTAATAGAGCCACGCGCTTTAATTTCACCTTGATGTAAAACCAGTAAACTATCATCAGGATAAATTTCATCAATTAAATGTGTTGCCCATAAAACTGCTATTTGATTCCCTGTTGCCAGTTGATGAACATGCTCAACAATACTTTTACGACTAGGAACATCAAGCCCTACCGTAGGTTCATCAAGTAATAATAATGAAGGTTTATGGAGTAAAGATCGGGCAATTTCTACCCGGCGTTTATGTCCACCATTAAGTTGACGAACTTGTTCATGGCGGCGTTCATACATATTGAAGCGTTCAAGTTCTTCTTGAATCCGCAAATTACCTTGTTTTCGACTCATACCATGTAATGCAATATGATAACGTAGGTTTTGCAACACGGTTAAATCTATATCTAAGGTTGTTTGTTGAAAGACAACTCCAAGGCGCATTAATGCCTGTCGAGAGTGTTTTTTTATATCAAAGCCACACAAGCTAATAGTGCCATCACGACTATCATATAAGCGGGTAATTAATGAAAATAAGGTACTTTTACCTGCACCATTAGCCCCTAATAACAGGGTACATTCTCCACTATTAATAGTGAAACTAATATTCTTGAGTGCAGTTTTTTTTCCATAAGAAAAATTTATATTTTTAACAGATAAGGCAGTTTTCATGGTTTAGACACAATGCCCCACGGGTAACGTCCTACGCCTACTGATTTTGTCACTTTATGTGAGCTTAAATCAATAATTGAAATATCGTTACTCGTTCCATTAGTAGTATAAAGTCGTTTTTGATCGGGTGAAAAAGCTATATTCCAAACTCGTTGTCCGACTAATAAGAATTTTTCCACTTCAAAGGTTTTTGCATTAATAACTGCCACTCGATTAGCCGATCCCATGGCAACATAAGCATAATTTCCCAGCTTATCAATCACTACCCCGACAGGTAAAATTTTATCTCGACTAACACCTTGGATTTTTAAAGCGATATTTTTAATAATTTTTTTAGTGGAGACATCTATAATAGTAAGTGTGCCTGCAATTTCTGAGGTGACCCATAATTGTTGACTATCTGCGCTAAAATGCACTGCTCTAGGTCGGGGATCAACTAGCGTATTTTCAACAATTTCCAAGGTTTTAGTATTAATCCAATGAATCATATTAGTAGTTTCAGAAGCACTGACGACCCAATTATTATCAGGACTCACGGCAATACCTTCTGGCTCAACGCCGACTTTAATCGACTTAATGACTTTTTTAGCCGCAATATCAATTACTGTCACTAAATTATCATCTTCATTTGAAACATATAATCTATCGCCTGTAGGTGATAGGGCAAAGGTTTCAGGGTCGTCTCCAGAGGGTAGCTGTCCTATTTCTTTCAAAGTTTCACTATCAATAATTCTAATAGTATTATCATCACTCGTGGCAATATATAAGTGTTTATTGTCATTACTTATCATAATACCCCGTGGACGTTGACCTACCTTGATTGTTTTTAGAAGTTTACCTTTAATAGGGTCAACAATTGCGATAGCATTATCTTTTTCCAAGGTCACAAAAACAGTTTCGGCTTTAGCGATGGTAACTGTCAATAATAGTAAGCCGACAGATAATAATATTTGTTTCATTCTTTTTTCTCACATTTGGATTCTGGCAAATCAATGCCTAGGGTATCAAGCTCTGTTGTTTTATGTAAAAAGCCTTCGATAGGGGCAACCGTTACTAATGAACGCGGCGCGGCTAATAAGATAGGTTGTCTTAATTGACCATTCCACGCTCTAAATGATAGCGGCTTACCTTTATAGCCTTGTAAAGCAAATTTATCACCTAATAGATAATTTTTAATCGGGGTTAATTGATTGGTTTTCATTCGTACCGAGGCTTCTCCAATGGCTCTTACGGCTAAATAAGCGGCATAGTCTTCTTCTTCCATAAATCTTCCTGCGGCTTCTTTAAAACGATTTTGCATTTGCACCGCTCCCCATTGTTCATGAGTTCTATGCCAAGAAGTCGCAACTAAACCTTGAGTACCAATAACGGGGCGGGGTTTCCAAGTTCTATAAGCTAAATATTCACCAAATAGTCCTTTTTCATCGGCTATAACTAACACATCATAATCATCAACTTCTTGAGTAAATAAAGGAACATCAGATTGAGCGGTACGACGCGCATCGTAAGTATGCGACCATATTTTTTCGGCAATAATTTTCATTCCAAATTTCTTTGCAGAACGTTGAAGGGCTTTAGAGAATAAGCGATCATTTTTATCTGTGCCAGAGACTAAAAACCATTTTTGCCAACGTTTTTTTAACATAAATTGCGCTAACGCATCGGCTCGCATGGTACGACTAGGCTGTATGTGGAGTAGATTATCCCGACATTGCTGTCCTCGCAAATCATCATCACGGGTTGCAACATCAAATAATAATTTATTTTGTGCTTGGGGTAAATCAGCGATCAATTTTAATTGAGTAACAGGTAAATTAACCACGATAAAATTAATATCCTCCGTAATATTTTTAATAAACCATTGTTGAGGATCACCAGTTAAAGGGACAATTATTTTAACAAGTTCATAGTGTTGGGCAGTAAATTGACCTGTGGTATTATTATCTTCAATTGCAAGTGCTGCGCCTACAAGTCCTTTATTTTGAACAAAAGCATCAAGATTAGACAATGCCGCAGGAATAGATTTTTCTTGAGTAATATAAGCAATTTTTATAAACTGTTTAGGTTTAGCTAAACTAATATTACTTTGAAATAAAGTAAAAATTAAAGCGAGTATGAGTAGAACTTGGAATTTTTTCATGAATTAAAAAGTTGTTATTTATCTAAAATAATTTAGGTTTACGCCTCAATTTTAACGGATTATTAAATAATTTATCATTTTATTGTCATCAAGATAACATTGTCATCAAGATAACAAAATTTAATTAAAAATTATTTATTTTAGAAATATTCTTTTATAATTAGTATCATTATGTTTTTAAAAAGTGAAGATTTTAAAAAATTATGCGTGACTCTCCAGCAGAACTAGATATTGATGATGATTTCTTCGACTCTTTTGACGATGAACATTTATTACAGGGACATTTAAAGCATGATAATTTAGGGATAGATCCAGCAATGAAAAATTATAATAATCAACGTACAACGATACGTTATATTAGAAATGATATTGTCGTCTCTATTAATCAAGTTAATATTTTTGGAGGACATTTTTTATTTAGTTATCGTCGACCAATTATGGTTGAATTACTTGATATTAGTAGCAAAGGTGTTTTGGTTTCTAGTCCTGAAAAAATTAGGATTGATAAAAAGATTAACTTAGTTCTTATTTTTAACGGTGACAAAAAATTTGAAATTCCATCTAAAATTATTCGGGAAGAGGTTTATGCTCAAAAGATTTATGGGATTAAATTTGATCATACACGTCATGATTTAGGGGATCATTTACTTGAAACCCAAACAGAATTGGTTTTTCAAGATTTTTAAAAGCAATTTTTAGTAGCGATACATGCTCACTCCTTAGTAATAAGGAATCCCCTTCCTTTAGGGAGGGGAGGATGTCAAGTACAGAGGTTATTGATATTTAAATATAATATTTAACAAAGGGAATAGCCGTGTTATTTAGGCTGGCACTTGTGATAGTTTTAGGCAAGTTTCATAATTAACATTAGCTAATTTTCCTAATATTTCAATCGTCCCTAATTGTATTAAGGTTCTGACGGCTTGATGAACCCCTTCACTACGGTCAAATGAAAAAT
>DAOUSN010000066.1 GCA_030627205.1 Methylococcaceae bacterium | reverse complement strand
TAGTATCAGCTTTTGTTTTAGCTTCGAGTTCTTTAGCCTTAGTATCAGCTTTTGTTTTAGCTTCGAGTTCTTTAGCCTTAGTATCAGCTTTTGTTTTAGCTTCGAGTTCTTTAATTTTAACCTGAGCTTCTTGTTGTTCTTTTTTTGATTTTGCAGACAAACTTTTTTTCAATAAAGCTAACTGTTTATCTTTTATTACAATCATTTCTTGAGCTTTTTTCAATCGCTCTTGCAATTTCTCTAAACTAATTCTTAAATCTTCATTGGGATTCGCAAGTTTTTTTACATCTTCTTTTTGTTTTATTGAGGCTGTAACTTTATTTTTATTAGAAATATTAGCTTCATCTGGAGCGATTAATTTTACTCTAGGTGTCGGTTTTTTCTTTATTTGAACCGTTTTTCTAGCTTGTGATGAAACGATACCTTTCCATTGATTATTTTGGCGTTTAAATTCAGCAATTGCTTGATAACGAGACACCCTTAAAATAGTTTCTCGATTTGGAATAGTTAAAATTTTCCCCGCACTTAAAGCATTGACATTTTTTTGATAAAACGCATGAGGATTTTCTTTATAAATCGCCAACATCATCTGTTCAGGTGAAATATCAGCATACCTATTCGTTTCTGCTGCTACACGAGATAATGATGTATTTCGTCTTACTGGACCGTATTGATTACCTGTTTTTTTAGGAGATGCCTTAATTACTTTAGATTTATATTTTTTAGGTGTTTTTGATTTATATTTTTGAATTGGTTTTGCTTTATATTTTCTTACTGTTTTAGACCTAGGTTTTTTAGATTTTACAATCGTAGCCGTTTTTTTAAGCGAACCATCCTTATCAAACTTTTGAGCATTATTTTTTTGCTTTGAAAGATCCTTCTTCTTACTTAAGTCTTCGATAATAAGCACATTAGCCGTTGTTACTGCATTTTTTGTAGTAAAAGGACTTGTTGCAACAATAGGATCTATAGATGATTCATCAATAAATGAACTTTGTGGAGATGTATCATTATTAAATGTAGCAATAGGTTGGGCATAAGTATTAGGCGGGTCAACTAAAACTGTAAATTCACGATAAAGGCTACCCGCTGACCAATTAACTTCAATCAAAAAATCAAGAAATGGTTCTCTTAATGCCTCATTAGAACTTAATTGAATAACAATGCGACCATTTGATTTTTCTTTAATGGTAAATTTTATCTTTGAAAGAAAGTAATTCCATTTTACACCTGCTGCGTCAAATTTCTCAGGAGGAGCAAGACCAACTTTAATATTATCAAGATCTTCTTTCTCAGATGCAGAAACTTTTAAAGCAATTTCAGCTCTTAATTTTTGATTAAGAGACGAGTGTAATTTAATACTTCCCACTCCCAATGAATAACTAGTTACTGGTGCTAGCAATGATATAGCCGCAAAGGCTTTAGTCAAATTACGCACGTTTGCTCTCCTTCCAAGTATTTACCACAGTTTTCTTCCGCGAACAGTCAAAATATACATCCTTAAGCTTAGACTAGATGTAATTTTTTACCAGCTCTTCTGCTATTTGTACACTATTTAATGCAGCCCCTTTTCTTACATTATCAGCAACCACCCATAAATTAATTCCTTTCGGATGAGAAATATCTTCTCGTATCCGTCCTACAAAAACATCATCTTTACCTGATGATTCTGTGACTGCTGTAGGATAAACACCATCCTTACGCTCATCTATAACCGTAATATTAGCTGATTCATTTAACAATTTTGTAACAGTTTTAGCATCAATTTTAGTTTTAGTTTCAAGGTGAATCGCTTCTGAATGCCCATAAAAAACAGGAACTCTAACTGCGGTTGCATTCACTTTTATAGTGTCATCTCCCAGAATCTTTTGAGTTTCCCAGACCATTTTCATTTCTTCTTTGGTATAACCATTATCCATAAAAACATCAATTTGCGGTAAGACATTAAAAGCAATTTGCTTAGGATAAACTTCGGTTGTAATGGATTTTCCATTTAATAATTGACCACATTGCTGGACGAGTTCTTTAATCGCCTCTTTCCCCGTTCCAGAAACAGCTTGATAAGTCGCGACATTAATTCGCTCAATACCAACCGCATCATAAATAGGTTTTAGAGCCACTAACATTTGAATCGTTGAGCAATTAGGATTCGCTATAATACCCCTATTTTTATAATCAGCGACTTTTTCAGGATTAACTTCAGGAATAACCAGCGGAATGTCATCGTCATAACGAAACTGCGAGGTATTATCAATAACAATACATCCAGCTGCGACAGCTTTGGGTGCATACTCAGCTGATACAGAAGCTCCTGGTGAAAATAAACCAATTTGTGCTTTGGAAAAATCAAATTTTGTTAAATCTTCAACTTTTAATGATCCGCCTTTAAAGGGGATACGTTTACCTACCGAACGACTACTAGCTAAAGCATAAACTTCGCCAACAGGAAAATCACGTTGTTCTAACATATCTAGCATTGCTTCTCCTACAGCTCCTGTTGCTCCAACAACAACAACATTATAAGTTTTTCTCACGTTTTTATCTCTCCAATTTTTTAATAATTATATAAGGTAGACATTACTAACCTTATGCTATTAATTTTGTTATATTTTATAAATTACTTTAAAGCCGCAACCACTGCATTACCCATTTCCGAGGTACTCACTTTTGTCATCCCCTCTGAATAAATATCGGCAGTACGAATCCCTTGATCTAACGCATCATTAACCGCCGTTTCAATTCTAGATGCTGCCATTTCATTATTAAAGGTATAACGTAACATCAAGGCAACCGATAGAATAGTCGCTAATGGATTTGCAATCCCTAATCCTGCAATATCAGGAGCTGAACCGTGAATAGGTTCATACATGCCCTTGCCATTAATATCTAATGAAGCAGAAGGTAACATACCGAGCGATCCTGTTAGCATTGCCGCCGTATCCGATAATATATCGCCAAACATATTAGTCGTCACCATCACATCAAATTGTTTAGGCGCGCGCACTAATTGCATGGACGCATTATCAACATATAAGTGACTCAATTCAACATCAGGATACTCTTTAGCCACTTCTTCCATGACTTCACGCCATAATTCAGTACATTCTAAAACATTCGCTTTATCAACAGAACACAGGCGTTTATTTCTTTTTTGAGCAATTTTAAACGCCGAATGTCCAATGCGACGAATTTCAGATTCGGTATAAACTAAGGTGTTAAAACCTTGTCTTTCACCATTTTCTAAAGTTTTTATCCCACGAGGTTCACCAAAATAAATTCCGCCTGTTAATTCCCTAACAATCATTAAATCTAAACCAGAAATCACTTCAGGTTTTAAGGTTGAAGCTGCGGCTAATTGTGGATATAACAACGCGGGGCGTAAATTAGAAAATAATTCTAACTCAGAACGTAAGCCAAGCAAGCCTTTTTCAGGACGTAAGGCAATGTCTAACGATTCCCATTTTTTACCGCCGACCGCACCTAGTAATACAGCATCAGCGGCTTTAACTAAATCAATGGTTTCTTGTGGAAAAGGAGTTTTATGAACATCATATGCTGCTCCACCAATTAAACCATTTTCAAAAGTTAAACCTAAATCCATATCGACATTAAGCACATCCAAAATCTTTAATGCCTCGGTCATAATTTCTGTACCGATGCCATCGCCTGCGAGAACAGCTATTTTTTTTGTCATTCTTTTTATTCCTTAATTTGTTGTAAATAACCAAGGTGCGCGTTTAGCACGTTGTGTTTCATACGCGGTAATTTCATCAGCTTGTTGTAATGTTAAAGCAATGTCATCTAACCCTTTTAATAACCGTTCTTTACGACTCGAATCAAGATCAAAGTGAATCATTTCATTAGTTGGTGTCGTTATCATTTGGGTTTCTAAATCAACACTGAGTTGATAGCCATTTTTACCTTCATTGAATAATTTTTCAACCTGTTTGGAAGGTAAGATAATCGGTAAAATACTATTTTTAAAGCAATTATTATAGAAAATATCCGCAAAACTCGGCGCAATAATCACCCCAAAACCATAATCATCCAAAGCCCACGGTGCATGTTCTCTGGATGAACCACACCCAAAATTTTCGCGTGTTAATAAAATCTGCGCCCCTTTATATTGAGGCTGATTCATCACGAAATCGGTATTTAAAGGACGATTTGTGCAATCCATATCAGGCTCGCCGCGATCTAAATAACGCCACTCATCAAATAAGAAAACGCCAAAACCACTACGATGAATGGATTTTAAAAATTGTTTAGGGATAATGGCATCGGTGTCAATATTTGCTCTGTCCAATGGCATTACGATTGAAGTTAATGTTGTAAATG
>DAOUSN010000030.1 GCA_030627205.1 Methylococcaceae bacterium | reverse complement strand
GGAAATGTTTGGAATACCGAACAAGCAACCGCACATCATCAAGAATTAAGAAAGTGCTATGAAGAAAAATTGTGTACATTGTTTGAAATGGGTGTTGTTAATGACTTTGAACAATTAAAAAAATTCATTGCTAAACTTTAAAAAATTAAGATGCAGTCAGATTTGACCGTTTGAATTACCTGCGTTTTTAAAACTGATTACCAAGAATATTACACTTGAAGACTTTAATTGGCGAGATAACGTCATTACAACCGCCTTTCAAAATTTACAAAATGCCAAAGTAACCACTACTTTTAAGGGGGCAGAATTATTAATTGGAACACGTTTAGTTAAATTAAAACGGCTATTTTAATTATTTCATTCACCCTATAAAATAATTTTTAAGCGCGTATCGATGTAGGTTGCCAAATCTGGTAACGGCTAAAACAAATTATTTCAGGATATTGAGTCATTTTTATATTTTTTGTGATACTTTTCTCACTTCTCATACTAATGTATTAGCATAATTATTTAAAGAGGATACAATCAACCCGAAACATTATTAAAGATAATGTATTTATAAAATTCTAAATTCAACTTTATTTAGTATTGAATTTAATTTAAAGAGGAAAATAGAAATGAGAATGAAAATATTAGTAGTTAGTATAATCGCTGTTTTAGCAGCAACTCCTGTTATTGCAAAAGATAGAATTTCTGGTGGAGCTAGGGCTAATTTTGCGAAAGGAACTCTTGTTATCCCTTGTGTTAAAATTTTAAACTCTGATAATCTAGAACTAGAAGACCATTTTTTTGATGTGATTTTAGAGCAAAGAGGTAAATCTTTAAATTATGAAGTTGTTTTCGGTGAGTTAGAGTCAGATGAAGCCTGCCTTCCTTCAATTCAAGCCGCGCTTGAAAATGATGATGATACCGAAGATACTGATGGTAGCTTAGAAGATATTCTTAGCGTAGAACCTGATGATTCAGTTGCAACCAAAGAAGTTATTGAGAAAGAAGCTGTTGAAAATAAAGCTATTGAGAAAGAAGTTGTCGAAAATGAAGTTGTCGAAAATGAAGTTGTTAAGAAAGAAGTTGTTAAGAAAGAAGTTGGTGATAAAGAATCTCATGATCACAAACATCATAATGGCGCGGTAGAAGGTAATGTTACTCCAGAAGCTGATGTTTAAAATTTTTTATTTATTCAGTTTTCAATATAGTTATTAAAAGCAAGGTAATTTGTAGGCATGGATTAGTTAATTCGTGCCTATATCATTACTTACATATTTTATTTTAATGCAACTTATTCCTGTTATTGATATAAGAAAAGGGATTGCTGTTCATGCTAAGTTTGGTTTACGTGAATATTATCAACCTTTAAATACTCCTCTATGCTCTTCACATATAATTACTCAGGTTATTAATTGTTTTTTAACGATTCATGATTTTAAAATCATTTATTTAGCAGATTTAGATGCGATTATAGAATCTGGAAATAATGAAATATTAATTAAAAGATTATTACAAATTTATCCTGAAATAACTTTTTGGGTGGATAGCGGTTATCAACGACAACCTTCTTTATTAACTGCTTTTAATAATTATAAAATTGTTTTAGGCAGTGAATCTTATTCAGATAATTTTTTGAGTCATTTAGATCTATTTGAAAAAAACTTTATTTTATCATTGGATTTTTCAGCACAAGGTAATGCTTTAGGGTCTAAACACTTATTTACAAAACAAAATTTATGGCCTCCGAAAATTATTTTAATGACACTTGCAAGAGTCGGAAGTGGTCAAGGAAGTGATTTAGATAAATTAAGGTATTACCAACAATTAAATCCTAAGGTAGAGTTTATTGCATCTGGTGGCATTCGTTGTATTGAGGATATTCTTGCTCTGAAAGAAATAGGCATAAAAAAAGTTTTATTAGCTAGTGCATTACATAATAAATCTATTTCAAGTCAAGCTATTCGAAAGCTTGAGGCAAAAAAATACCCCGAATAAACCGAGGTATTCTTTTTATTGCTTATATGAAACTAATAATTAAACTTTATTAGCTGCATATGGATGCTCAGAAGTCGCTTTAGCTGCAACAACTTCAGCCGCAGTAGGTGATTGAGCTACTGCATTTTTGATAGACTGTTTAACAGCATCATAGTTATTTTTCTCGATTGCAGTATCACACTCTGCTAACCAGTGAATGAAAACACCCACAGAGATAAATAAATCTTCAGCTTCGTCAGCAGGAATTGTACCGTCTTCAACACAATCAGCAACAGCCATTGCAACACCACGTTGTGCAGGGCCGAACATTTGAACTGCTTGCTTAGAACCTTTGATAGTTACTTTATTGAACATAACCGTTGCAGGTTTAACCATTAGGTTAGGTGCAACGACTGCTAAAAGACTAGAAAAACCATCTTTGTTATTCGTTAAGCAGTTAGCAAATGCTGATTCAGCTGCTGAACCACGAGGCCCAATCATTAAATCAATATGTGCTACTTCGTTTCCTTCACCGTTTAAAGATTCGCCTACACGAAGGTTGTTAATTTTAGCCATTTGTTGTTATCTCCTAATTAAGAAAAATAAAAAAATCATTAAATTCTGATTTTAACTATTACGAAGCCTATCTTGTGCTAAAAACACAAATATAGTCGCTACGGTTAAATCAGCCGTTGTGCCAGGATTAATCCCAGCTTGTTTAAACTTATTGTCTATTTCAGACAGCATATTTTCATACTGCTGCGGTTTATCGGTATTCAATAAGACTTCATGTACACTCAGCATTTGCTTTTGTACGGTTTGAGTATATTGGTTCCCATATTTTCGTTCGATATGACTATCGGGGTATTTACTCAGTAGGGCAGAATAAGACGCGACCGCAGACCAATTTAAGTCACCCCACTTTTTGAAACTCTCATTATACCTTAAAATTGCAAAATCGAAAATATCTTTAAAATTTGTTGTGTATTGTCGGGCAATTCTATCTTTATTTTCAGCAATTTTCATCGCGTTTATTAATGTTATTTTTGGCTCAGAATGGACGTCGGCTTGTTCTGAATCACCTAATCCACCCGGAGCGGCTAAAGCAATAGCTTTAAAAACCCAATGTGCGTCATTAATCGTGGAAGTTTGTAAAACATGAGCAAGAGAATTTCTAAAGTTTGCGTTCTTATCCATTGTTGACAACGCTTCTATCATGGGCGCACACAGTAGAATAATGCCTAAATTAGTATTACATCCTACAGCCTCTCGTGTATTTTTTACCGCGTAATATATTTTTTCACCCAACGAATAATTAAGATTAGTAATAGATTCAGCACTTGTTATTGCACTAAGCTGAAAGTCTTTTACCGTCATTCCATGCCCTTCGGAATAAATACTTACATTTCCAGGTTTAAAAGCATGTAATTCAATGTCACAGGCTTGTTGATAAAGTTTACTAAGTTGAGTCGTTGAAATCATTAAAATAAAAAATAGAAAATTATTATACGTCTTTTATTACGTCTTTTTTAGTAGGTAATAAAAGGCTAAACAGGGCATTGATACCTAAAAAGCATGTCATCAACCAGTAATTGTGCGATAGAAAGCGGACAAACTGTTTCTAAACCTTTCCAAGCAGGAATACTATTTACTTCAATAATATGGTAATTTCCTTGTTTATCTTCAATAATATCAACCCCTGCATAATCCATTTT
Source organism: Methylococcaceae bacterium (assembly GCA_030627205.1). Taxonomy (GTDB): domain Bacteria; phylum Pseudomonadota; class Gammaproteobacteria; order Methylococcales; family Methylomonadaceae; genus WTBX01. Next base: position 29,764 of record DAOUSN010000030.1, on the reverse strand, counting down.
TAAGGTTGCTGTGGCTTTTATCGCTAAATGAGTTAAACGTTTATTCAATTCAATGGTTTCACAATACGCGCCTCTAGCCACATTATTAAGCCATGAATTTCCACGTCGACGCATTGCAGCAACCGTTTGATTATTAATCACAAAAACACGAATATCAGAATAACCTGCTCCCGCACAGTTAATAAAATGTTGTAAATAATAAATCCCATTACTCGAAGTTAACCATAATAAATCAGTCATTTTTTCAATACGCCTTATTCCCTCGCCTTGTGAGCCAAATAAAGGTTTACTAATTAACTTTTGTCCTTGTTTTAATTTTTGTTCGGCAATGAGTAACGCATCTTTACGCGCTCGCAGCACCCACGTCATGGGGGTAGGAAGTCCTGCATTTTTAAGTAAAAAACTCGTCATCCCTTTATCAACACTGCGCTCTATGGCGTGACCATCATTGTAAACAGGTATTTTAAGTTGTTTTAAAGCATGAAGTATATCTAAGTAGAAAATGACTTCTTGTAAAGAGCCTCCAGGGACACCACGAACAAAAACCCCATAAGGTAATTTTTCTTCAAAGCCTTTAATTTTAATTGGGAAACTTATGTCGTCTAATTGAATTTTACAGTCCGTTAATGAGACATAGTCGGCTTGATAACCTCTGTTTAAAAAAGCGTGTTTTAACTGCTTTCCATGCCATCCAGGTTCATCGGTAAAAATAGCTATCCTTTGCATGTTAATTTTTGTTTTTTATTCATTTATTTAATATTTCCACTCAAGAAATTAATTTGTTTCCACGCTTCAAATAAAATAATAGCGACAGTATTGGATAAGTTTAAACTTCGACTTTCTTTCTGCATGGGTAAATATAATTTATGGTTATTAGCTAATGAGTTTAAGATTTCAGCAGGTAAGCCCCTTGTTTCCGCTCCAAAAACTAAAAAATCATCTTTTGAGAAATGTGTTTCACTGTAAATAGTTTGCCCTTTAGTTGTTAAGGCAAATAAGCGTTGAGGTTGTTGTTTTTCAAGAAAATCACTCCAGTTTTGGTAGCGTTGAATTTGCGCCCATTCATGATAATCTAAGCCTGCTCGGCGTAACTTTTTATCGTCTAAATCAAACCCTAAAGGCTCAATTAAATGTAATGAAGCTCCTGTGTTTGCACACAAGCGAATAATATTTCCCGTATTTGCTGGAATTTCAGGTTCATGTAAAACAATATGTAGCATGATTTACTCGTAATGATAAATTTAATTGAAATTATAACGTTTTTATTATTATAAATTAATAAATATTTATTTTAATAATCGTTTCTTATAATTTTATCTATTTTTAAGAATGTATGGGTAATTACTGATAGCACTATATAGCTGAAAACTATCTATGATATAATAAAAATGTATCATTAAATTAATTTTTTTGTTATACATAATTTTTGAAACATCACTATAATATAAATCTATATATGAGGTTAAATTCCAGAATGAGTTTCTTTAAAAAATTAGTCATCGCTCTTTCTCTTAGTACTGCAATGCTTGCTGTTGCACCTTCTGTTATGGCAAAACCTTTGGGTAAAATTGAAAATCAAAAACCTGCTGAAACAAAAATTGCGATTGCAGCAACTATTGAACAGGCTGAACTAACACTTGAAGCTATTAAAGCAAAAGGAGACATTAAAGATCTTTTAGTTGAGTTTAAAAAGACTAAACAAGTTGCGAAAACTAATGAAAGCGCAACAACATATCATCTTCGTGAAAAAGCATTAGGTCGATTAGGTAAAGCGCGTTTAGCTTATAAAAGAGGCTTTCAAGAAAAATCGGTTACTAAAATGACTGAAGCAGTTGAAATATTTAAAAAAATTAAAGTTACCTACGAAGCTTTTATGGACTAATTTTTTTTAGTTATCTTAAAAAAATTAATAAACGGGGTTATTATGATTAATAACCTCGTTTTTTATTATATTCTGTAATTAATCATCTAGCTGCTTTGTCTAACATAATTTTGAAATCATTTTGCCTCTATAGGGGGTTGGATTTCTAATGTAATTTAGTAACCTAAATGGTAGGTTTTACGCTAAAATTGATAAATAATTATGAATATACTTAGAATTTACCTTGAAGAGTCGATACGCGAACACCCACGTGTTAAAAAAATCTGCCAACGTTTTCCGAAAGCAACTTTAATAGACTGTGAGCGTTATGGAGAAGTGTTTAATCCTAAATCCCAAAATTTTCGCCTTCAAAAACAGCAACCTGCTTTAATATTAGCTAAAAAATATAAAAATTTTGTCTTACCTGCTCCTTTGGGTTACGGTATTGGGGCGACAAAAAATTATTATTTTTCTCACATGCTCAATTGTTTATATGATTGTCGTTACTGTTTTTTACAAGGTATGTATCAATCAGCTAATTATGTACTGTTTGTTAATTTTGAAGATTATCAACACGAAATTAAACGTATTTGTGCAGAATCACCTACTGAAGCGATCCATTTTTTTTCAGGGTACGATTGTGATAGCCTTGCTTTAGAACCAGTTACTGATTTTGCGGCACAGTTTTTACCTACTTTTATTGAAACGCCTAACGCATGGTTAGAATTAAGAACTAAAAGCACTCAAATTAGAAGCTTATTAAATTACAATCCTTTTGAACGCTGTATTGTTGCCTTTAGTTTATCACCTGATGAGATTGCCCATAAAGTGGAAGATAAAGCCCCTTCATTAGAAAAACGATTAGCGGCAATGGTTAAATTACAACAACAAGGTTGGCAACTAGGGTTACGGTTTGACCCGTTAATTTATCAAGCTAATTATAAAAGCTTATATCAACAATTATTTTCCCAAGTATTTGCTAAAATAAATTTAGAAAATTTACATTCCGTGAGTTTGGGAACTTTCCGATTGCCTGAAAAATACTTTAAAAAAATTCACAAACTCTATCCTGATGAAAAGTTATTTGCGAGTCCATTAAGTTGCCAACAAGGTATGGTATCCTATAAAACTGAACTGGAACAACAAATGATGGCGGACTGTTCCTCCTTGTTATTAGACTATATCCCTCAAGATAAATTTTTTCCATGCACACTTTAAAACGCACGGTTTTAGTAACAGGTGCAAGTTCAGGTATTGGTCGAAAAATTGCGGAAATGTTACTAATAGAAGGGCATAAAGTTATTGGTAGTTCACGGGATTGTCAACAATTTAAAACTTCGCATTCTCGGTTTTTTAGTATAGAAATGGATTTGGGAAATTTAAAATTATTGCCGCAACAAATTATGGAGTTAGAAAAAAACCATCCTGAAATTAACACCGTTATTTTTGCTGCAGGTTACGGACAATTTGGGTCACTGGAAGAATTTTCTTATGAACAAATTGAAACCTTAATGACGGTTAATTTTACTAGTAACGTATTTTTAACTCGTGCTTTATTGCCGAAATTAAAACGTAAATCAGCGGTGAATTTAATTTATATAGGTTCAGAGGCAGCTTTAGAAGGAACTCGAAAAGGAACAATTTATTGTGCGAGTAAATTTGCATTACGTGGATTTACCCAAGCATTACGAGATGAATGTGCAAAAAGTCATATTAAAGTGGGATTAATTAATCCAGGGATGGTTAAAACAGAGTTTTTTAAGTCATTAAAGTTTGAACCAGGAAAAGAACGTTGGCAACATTTATTACCAAAAGATATTGCGCTTGCTGTAATTTATTTGTTGAACTCAAGCCATTATAGTGTCATTGATGAGCTTAATCTTAACCCCTTGCAAAAGGTTGTGGAGTTTAAAAAAAATAATAAATCAAAAGATTATTTAATAATCTAAAAAACTAGACATAATCAAATACCTCATGGATACTTATAAACTTACATTATCAATGAATACTGAGGAAATTATAATGGGTTTTATGCAAGGAAAACGAGTTTTAATTGTTGGTTTAGCTAGTAATCGTTCAATAGCTTGGGGGATTGCAAAAGCGATGTATCGTGAAGGTGCTGAATTAGCTTTTAGTTATCAAAATGAAAAGCTTAAACCACGTGTTGAAAAAATGGCAGCAGAATGTGGCTCTAATATAACAATTGAATTAGATGTTGCTAAAGATGAAGATATTACTGATGTTTTTACTAAATTAGGTGAACATTGGGATGGCTTAGATGGGATTATACATTCAGTTGCCTTTGCGCCACGGGAAGCCTTAGATGGTGATTATGTTAATGCAACCACCCGTGAAAATTTTTCTGTCGCACATGATATTAGCTCTTATAGCTTTACCGCATTAGCTAAAGCTGGTCGTGAAATGATGGCAGGCCGTAATGGTGCATTATTAACGTTAACTTATTTAGGGGCAGAGCGTGCTATTCCAAATTACAATGTAATGGGGGTTGCTAAAGCGAGTTTAGAAGCTAATGTTCGTTATATGGCAGTTGCTTTAGGGGCAGAAGGAACACGTGTTAATGCGGTTTCTGCTGGCCCTATTAGAACATTAGCTTCAGCAGGTATTAATAATTTTAAATCTATGCTCAGTAAAGCAGCGGATACCGCACCATTAAAACGTAATGTTTCTATTGAAGAAGTTGGTAATGCTGCCGCTTTTTTATGTTCAGATTTAGCCTCAGGGATTACAGGTGAAATTACCTATGTTGATTGTGGCTATAATATTGCAGGTATTACGGCAAGTTAAATTATAAAAATATCTAATGTAGGGTGAGTTTATTTTTTTACTCCTCTACATTGATGAATAAAATTATAAATCTTCTTTAAAAATAACGATAGTTTTACCATGAGAGGCAATTAAATTTTTTATTTCTAATTCTTTTAAAACTCGACCAGCAACTTCTCTGGAGCATCCTACAATACGGCTTAACTCTTGACGGGTTATTTTAATCTGCGTTCCTTTTTCATGACCTATGGCATCAGGTTCTTTGCATAAATCCAATAATGTTCGAGCCATACGCCCTTCAACATCCATGAAGGCTAAATCACGGAAATTACGACTAGTCATAATTAAACGATCAGATAATTGTTTTCCGATCATAAATAAAATATCAAAGGCATCAGTTGCTAATTCATTTTTTAATAATTTCTTTAAATGTTTATGATCTATTTCTGCTAATTGACATTGACAGCGTGTTTTTATATTCACCATTCTTACTTCGGTTTCATTGAAAATACCAATTTCACCAATAAACTGACCTGCATGAAGATAGGCATAAATAAGTTCACGCCCATCAACCTCATCTTCTGTACCAACAGTTACCGAACCTTTGATGATAAAATATAGTTTTTTATTATAATCACCAATATGAATTAATGTTCTTTTAGGGGGATAGTCCTTAATATGGCAATAATGTAGAAAATTTTTAAGTGCTGGGTTTTTGTTTGGGTTATTAGCGGTCATAATCACGGTATTAAGCCTTTTTTTAAGTCAAAGAGATGGTTAAAAGTTTCCAGCGTCAACGGTTTTTTATAGGTGTTTTATCTCAGGTAATTAATTCAATACGCATGGATAAATTAATAGCGGTAATATTTTTAGTTAATGCCCCTATGGAGATATAATCTACCCCTGTTTTAGCAACTTTAGCGATATTTTCCAAGTTTATATCTCCTGAAGCTTCTAATTTTATCTGCTTATTATTTAAGATAACGGCTTTTTTTAATGCTTGGATAGAAAAATTATCCAGCATAATTCTATCTGGTTTAGCTGCAATTGCTTCAATTAATTCTTCAATTGATTCAACTTCTACTTCAATCATCATTGTTGATTGTGTTCGTGCTTTTTTAATTGCATTTTTGATAGAACCTGCGGCAATAATATGATTTTCTTTAATTAATACTGCATCATAAAGTCCTATTCGATGATTAATGCAGCCTCCGCAAGCTACCGCATATTTTTGCGCTAATCTTAACCCAGGAATGGTTTTACGTGTATCTAAAACCCTACAGTTAGTATCAGCAACTGCATCGGCATACCGTTTAGATATGGTAGCCGTTGCCGATAAGGTTTGCAATAAATTTAAAGCACTACGTTCACCAGTTAATAAAGCCCGTGCATTGCCTTCTAAGCTACATAATACGCTATTTACTTCAATAAATTCAGCTTCGTTGTGTTGCCATTGAATCTGTGTTTGTGAGTTTAATTGCTTGAAAACTTTATCAAACCAAGCTTGCCCACATAAAACCATTGGCTCACGAGTTATCACTACAGCTCGCGCTTTTTTATCAGCATCAATTAACAAAGAGGTGAGATCGCCTGCTCCAATATCTTCTTCAAGAAAATAATTTACGTCTATTTTTTGAGGTAATGCTATCATTATTTTTTAATCGTGGTTAAATTACGAAATAAGTGATTATTCCTAGTTAATTAGTGTAACAAAACTTTTAGGTATTCCCAAATCACCTTCATTATCAATGGTTGTGCCTGAGCATTTGGATGTAACCCATCTTTTTGCATGAGTTCCTTGATTAACATCACATCATTAAGAATAAAAGGGACTAAAGAAATTTTTAATTCCTCACCTAATTGCTGATAAACTTCTGAAAACATTTTAGGATAACGCTTGCCATAATTAGGCGGAATACGCATACTTAATAATAACACTTTAGCATCTTGATCCTGAGCCTGTTTAATTATTTTAGCAAGATTTTTTTTCATGTTTTTAGGAGATAAACCTCTTAATCCGTCATTCGCTCCTAATTCCAAAATAAGTATAGAAGGCTTATAATCAACTAAAATTTTTTTTATTCTAGCTAAACCACCAGCGGTGGTTTCACCACTGACACTTTCATTAAAGACACGATAATCTTTTTTAGTGTGATTTAATTTTTTTTGCAACAAGCTTACCCAGCCTTGCTCAACTTCAATTCCATGACTTGCACTAATGCTATCACCTAATACTACGATGGTATCTGCTAAAGTTATTGAAGAATTTAGCAACATTACCACTGCCCATACAAATTTAAACATGTCTCAATCTCAGGTTAGTCAAACAACAGATATTATTATTGAAACTAAAAACCTTAGTAAAACCGTTTTTAGCTCCCATACCGAACTGCATATTTTGTCAGCAGTTGATCTAATAATCAAATCGGCTGAAAGTTTAGCGATTGTCGGTGCATCAGGCTCAGGAAAATCAACATTATTAGGGCTGCTTGCGGGTTTAGATACACCGACAAATGGTCATGTTATAATTAATGGTGAAAATATTACCGCCTTAAGTGAGGATGGACGCGCATCAATTCGTAACCAGTTTATTGGCTTTGTCTTCCAATCATTCCAATTATTGCCTAATTTAACTGCCTTGGAAAACGTGATGTTACCATTGGAATTAGCTGGGGATAATAAGGCGCAGGAATCGGCATTATTTTTTTTAGAGCGCGTAGGTTTAAAGGAACGAGTAACTCATACACCGAAACAATTATCAGGTGGTGAGCAACAACGAGTTGCCCTTGCTCGTGCTTTTGTCACTCGACCAAAAATTTTATTTGCCGATGAACCAACAGGTAATCTTGATAGTAAAACAGGTAAACAAATTATTAATTTATTATTCGAGCTAAATCATGAGCAACAAACAACTTTAGTGTTAGTAACCCATGATAAAGCCCTTGCAAAACGTTGCCAAGGTACTATCACTCTGGAAGCTGGAAAAGTATTATGAAATATTCGTCTCTCGCGTTACGTTTATTATGGCGTGAAGGTCGTTCTGGCGAACTCACTATTTTATTTATTGCATTAATTATCGCCGTGAGCAGCTCAACTTCAATTAGTTTATTTGCAAACCGTTTACATAGAACAATGACTTTTCAAGCTGCTGAATTTTTAGCAGGTGATTTAGTCGTTGCTTCACCGACATTACTACCAACGGTATGGTATGCTAAGGCAAAACAATTTCATTTGCAACAAGCGGAAACCGCTGAATTTTCTAGCGTGTTAATGGAAAATGATGAACTATTACTAGTCGGAATAAAAGCTGCTAGTAGCCTTTATCCATTACGAGGGCATTTAAAAAGTACCCAAACAGATTACACTGATGAAAAAATAAGTTTGCAACCACCAAAAATAGGGGAAGTATGGGTAGAGGCACGAATATTATCCGCACTTAAACTAAGCTTAGGTCAATCGTTAACAATTGGTGAAAAGACATTAACCATTAGTCGTATTTTAACTTATGAACCCGATAAACGCGGTGATATTTATAGTTTATCTCCACGAGTGCTGATGAATACTAAGGATTTAGAGGCAACAGATATTATTCAGCCAGGAAGTCATGTCCATTATTTCTTTCAATTTAGTGGTAAACAAAGCGATATAATTGACTTTAAACAATGGGCAAAACCTTATTTGAATCCATCTCAACGCATTATGGATATTCATGAAGACCGCCCAGAATTAAGCACAGCGTTAACGCGTGCAGAACGATATTTAGGTTTATCCAGTATTATTGTTATTTTAATTGCAGGGGTTGCTATTGCAATGGCAACTCAACGTTATAGTGAACGGCATTTTAATACTTCCGCTATTCTTCGTTGCTTAGGTTGTAAACAAAATGAGATTTTATGGTTATATAGTTATCAATTTTTATATTTAGGCTTGTTTGCCAGCATTATCGGCTGTGGTCTAGGGTGGTATGGACAACAGCAACTGTTTTATTTATTGGCTGATTTATTACCATCTCAAGTTTCTAATCCAAGTTTTTTAGCGATTATTTTAGGTTTTTTAACTGGATTAATTATTTTATTAGGTTTTGCATTACCTCCATTATTACGTCTAAAAAAAGTTTCACCATTAAGAGTTTTACGCCGTGATTTAGAGCCTTTGCCTAGTAGTGCTTGGTTGGTTTATAGTTGTGCTTTTGGACTCATTAGTTGTCTGATTTGGCAATATACTAATGATTTAAAAATGATGGTTACTCTTTTAGGAGGTGGTATTCTAATCATTTTAATCATAGGAGTTATCCTTTATATTGCTATTATTAAAGCACGTAAGTTATTACCAAAGTTATCTATTCGCTGGCGATTTGGAGTTCAAGCATTTTTACGTGAACCCAAAGCAACGGTTAGTCAACTATTAGCGTTTAGTTTAACCTTGGTGGCAATGATTTTAAGTTTTACAGTTAGTAATGATTTAATTTATGATTGGCAACAACAACTTCCTGAAAACACTCCAAATCATTTTGCACTTAATATTTTCCCCAATCAACTAGAAGATTTTAAAGCTGATTTAAAACAAGAAAACATTCAACTTAGTCAACTTTACCCGATTGTTAAAGGGAGGTTAGTTGAAATTAATGAAACTCCAGTACAAAAAATTGTTAGTAAAGATACACAAGGGCAACGGGCAATACATCGAGACTTAAGTTTAACCTTTTCTAAAACATTACCTAATGACAATCAATTGATTGCCGGTAAATGGTGGAAGGAAGATAATCCTAAAAAAGGACTGGTTTCTATTGAGAAAAAATTAGCAAAAAGTTTAAATGTTACTCTAGGTGACGAATTAACTTTTACTGTAGGTAGCCAACAATTTCATGCCCGTGTGAGTAGTATTCGCGAAGTTCAGTGGGAAACCATGAAGCCTAATTTTTATATGATTTTTTCTCCAGCAACGTTGGAAAATTTTTCCCATACCTATTTAACCAGTTTTTATTTACCTAAAGATAACAAAGATAGTTTAAATCGACTAGTAAAAAAGTATTCGGCAATGACAGTTCTTAAAGTCGATGCTATTTTAGATCAATTTAAAACTATTTTGGCTCAATTAACTCAAGCAATCAATTATCTTTTATATTTTGCTTTATTAGCAGGATTTACGGTTTTATTTGCTGCTGTTTATACGACCTTAGATCAGCGTATTACTGAAGGAGCTTTAATGAGAGCATTAGGAGCGGATCGAGCCTTATTATGTAATAGCCATTTAGTTGAATTTTCACTTTTAGGCTTTATTTCTGGTTTATTAGCGATTATGATTGCTGAAGCTTTAATTTTTATTCTTTATTATTTTGTACTACAACTCAATTATCATCCTCACTGGTTATTATGGGGGTTAAGCCCTTTGATGGGAATGGTAACGGTAACATTTGTTGGGTATTTAGGAGTTAGGAAAGTTATTAAATCGCCTCCAATGGGAATATTACGAATGGCGGAGGGTGGATAATAGAGGGCAGCAAGATTAAGCTAAATTTTTTTTAAAACCATTCAATTATTTTTACACAGGGTTATATTATGATTAAATTTTTATTTAAAACAATACCTCTAAGCGTTTTATTATTAACGGCCTGCGCTCAACAAGGTGGTTGGACACCAACCGTTGATACTTATGGAGATCCTAATGCACATCTTTTAAGACAGAATATGAAAGAATGTCAACAATTAGCGACACGTTCAGCAGGTGATACGATAGAAAAAGCTGCTATTGGTACGGGCGTTGGTGCTGTTGCTGGGGGAGCATCAGGGGCTGCGGTTGGTGCTGGAACAGGAATCTTTAGAACTGGAGGTGATGTCGGTGGTGATGCTGCAATTGGTGCAATTGCGGGGGCTTCTATCGGTGCGATTGCTGGTGGTGTACAACAAGGATATCAATCTAATGATCAATATAAAAAGATTTATTCAGATTGTTTAAGGCATCGTGGTCATCACGTACTTGAAAGAGACTAAAGCAAATAAATGTAAAGGCGTGGTAATCTACGTCTTTATTTTTTTACTTTTAAATTTTTTATTGTTCTCTAAGTAGTAAATGTTCACCATGGATGAATACCAAAAATCTTTACTATTAAATTGGGTTTTGCTACTTATCTATAGCGGTATAACCATTTATAGTATTTATAGCCTCTCCCATTCTTGGCCAAATAAGGGAAGCTTATCTTGGTTCTTTCCCATTTTTTTCTGCCCTCCTTTTCTTTATCATTTTATTACTATTAGTTATACCTTAGCAACAAAAAAAAGTTTTTATTGGAAAAAATGGTTACGTTTAATAACAATTTTTATCGGTATTTTATTGGCTGGAATTTTATTGCAATATACCCAAAATAGTTCGCTACGAAAATTTAATCGAGCTTACTTTCCAATGACTCAAGAACTTAAAGAAAACATGCCCATGCCTTGTCATGGAGATTATTTTCAAATTCCTCAAGTTGTTATTTATAATGGTAGTAGTCATCGGATGGTTACTTATGAGGGTAAACCTATCGGTGAATTGTGGTATAACCAGAAACGATTTGTTATTCTTTTTTTAGCTGGTTCGGTTGATGTTGATGGTAGCAGCCTTTTTTATGATTCAGAAGCTCAGAAATGGCAATTATTTCACAATGATAATATAAAAATTCTGGATATCTTTAAGCGTAAACTAGTAAATTTGACAAAATGTGATGCGCTATAATGACACTTAACCTTATGGAGTTATATTATGCCCTATAGTGAATTTACCTTAGCCAGTGTAAAAAAAACTTTCCAATTAGTAATGATTGAAAAAGCAGGATTATTTGCAACCACTAAATTAATTTGCAGTGACTATTTAACGGAAACATTAAATTACAATACCCCATTGGCCTTAGCAAGTAATAGTGAAAAAGCGCGCTCAGAATTAATTATTACCCCGATTTTATTAGATGTTAGCAAACAATTAATACAGTTCAAATTTTTTTCAGGAATAAAATTTGATGTCGATGAAACTCAGGGGTTAAATGGTTTTTGTGATTATATTATCAGTCATGCAGAAGAAAAATTATTTATCACCGCGCCTGTTATTATGCTTGTTGAAGCAAAAAATGAAAATATTATGAGTGGTTTAGGGCAATGTATTGCCGAAATGGTTGCGGCACAATTATTTAATACTCAAGAAAATAATAAGGTGGAATCTATCTATGGAATTGTCACTACTGGAACAAATTGGAAATTTTTGAAATTGACCGATAAATGTGTTGAAATTGATTTGAATGAATATTATTTATCGGATATTGATAAGATATTGGGGTTTATTAGTCATAGTATAAACAGCTTAAATTATGCCTAGAGCTAAAAAATATTCTGAAGCCGATTTAATTTTACTTTATGATTTGAAACGGCATGTAGGCAACAGTAAAAGTCCTTTATTAATAGAATGGCTGGATTGTCAGACTATATTAAATAGTTCTGAACAGTATATTTTCGATTTTATTTTACAGGATGTTCAGGAAAAAATAGATGGATGGCATGAAGAAGAATTAAAAATGAAATTTATTTCTTTTGTATTACGCTTGGGTAATTTAGTTGATAATCCCATTTATAATACTTATTTTGAGCGAAGTATTGAGGCAACTATTAAAGAAAACTTTTTAAAAATTAAAACTGACTTTATGATTGCTAAGGGAGTTTTAGATAAACCACAAACTCCCTATTTTCATTTTCAAGAATGGAAAAAACACCGTGACCCAACAGGTGATCCTGTCGCTCAATTATTAGAAGCTTTTTTAATTGCTCAAGACATTAATCAAAATAATCGACCAATTTATGGCGCGTGTATAACAGGAAAATTTTGGGAATTTATTGTGATGTCAGAGAGAGATTATTTTATTTCTGAAAGTTATGATTGTACTAAAAAAGAGAGTTTAATTAAAATTATTGCAGTGTTACGGAAATTTAATTCTATCTTAAAATCTAAACTTTTATAAACCAATTAATAAATCCTGTTTTATATCATCAATATTTTCTAACCCCACTGAAATACGAATTAGACCTTCTTTAATCCCAGCTTTTGCTCTAACTTCTGCGGATAATCGCCCATGTGTTGTGGTTGCTGGGTGTGTAATTGTCGATTTAACATCACCTAAGTTTGCAGTAATGGATAACATTTGCGTGTTATCTATTAATTTCCACGCCGCATCTTTACCCCCTTCAACTTCAAAACTGACCACACCGCCAAAATCTTTTTGTTGTTCTTTTGCCAGTTGATGTTGAGTATGAGAAGCTAAACCTGGGTAGTGAACACGAATAACATGTTGTTGTTGCTCTAACCATGAGGCAAGTTTAAACGCATTTTCACAATGTGCTTTAATCCGAATGGCTAATGTTTCTAGTCCAGATAAAAAAATCCACGCATTAAATGCACTCATTGTCGCTCCACCTGTTCTTAAATAAGGGTAAAACGACTTTTCAATCAAAGCGTCATTAGCAATAATCGCTCCACCAATACAACGGCCATGCCCATCTATATATTTAGTGGTTGAATGAACAATAATATCCGCTCCTAATTCAAGTGGAGTTTGTAAAATAGGTGTACAAAATACATTATCAACTACTAATAAGCAGTTATGTTTATGGGCAATTTCAGCTAAAGCTTTTATATCGACAATTTCTATTAACGGGTTTGAAGGGGTTTCTACAAATAAGAACTGTGTTTTAGGTTTTATTGCAGCTTCCCAAGCATTTAAATCAGTTAAAGTAACGAAGTCAGTCGTCACTCCAAATTTTCCAAAATAATTTTCAAACATTAAAATAGTATTACCAAAAACACTACGTGAACAAACAATATGGTCACCTGCTTTTAACAAACTCATTCCTAAGGACATAATGGCTGCCATTCCTGATGAAAATGCCAAACAACGCTCGCCTTTTTCCATTAAAGCTAAACGTTGTTGAAAGGCATCAACGGTTGGATTGGTAAATCGTGAATAAATATTACCGTCTTTTTTCCCTGTAAAACGTAAATAAGCATCTTCTGCATTTTCAAAAACATAGCTTGAGGTCGCAAAAATAGGAATGCTGTGTTCATTTTCAAAACCACGTTGTTGTCCAGCTCTTACCGCTTGGGTTTCTAAGCCGTAATTATTCCAATTAATATTATTTTTCATAGATAGACAATGTTATCAATAGAGAGTTATCGGTTGATTTTAAGTTGAATTTTGCATTTCAATACTAGAATTTTCATTATTTATAGATTGTTGCGCCTTATCATTCCGTAATAATTCTAGTTGTTTTAAATAGTTATCATCTATATCACTAGTGATATATTTACCACTAAAACAAGAAGTGTCAAAATGCTTAATTTTAGGGTTTCCATGTTGTACGGCTTCAATTAAATCATCTAAATCTTGATAAATCATTTTATCAGCACCAATTACCTGACTTATTTCTGCCTCATTTCGTTGATTAGCAATAAGTTCTTGAACGGCAGGCATATCAATTCCATAAACATTAGGATAGCGTACAGGCGGAGCGGCCGAGGCAAAATAAACTTTTTTTGCTCCAGCATCACGTGCCATTTGTATAATTTGTTCTGAGGTTGTTCCTCTAACAATAGAATCATCAACTAATAAAACATTTTTGCCTTCAAATTCCAAATTAATGGCATTTAATTTTTGTCGTACTGATTTTTTACGCATTTTTTGCCCAGGCATAATAAATGTACGTCCAATATAACGATTTTTGATAAAACCTTCTCGAAATTTAACCGCTAGTTTTTTTGCCATTTCTAACGCTGATGTGCGACTGGTTTCGGGGATAGGAATGATGACATCAATATCATGATCTGGCCAAGTTTTAAGAATTTTATCTGCTAATTTTTCTCCCATTCGTAATCGGGCTTTATATACAGAAATACCATCAATAATTGAATCAGGTCTAGCAAAATAAACATACTCAAAAATGCAAGGACAATGATCGACAATTTTTGAGCATTGTTGGGTGTGTAATATGCCTGATTTTTCAATAAAAATGGCTTCACCTGGTTCTATATCACGAATTAGTTTGAAATCTAAAATATCTAAAGCGACATTTTCTGAGGCTATCATAAAATCAGATCCTTTCTCAGATTTACGTTCTCCAAAAACAATAGGACGAATACCGTGAGGGTCTCTAAAACCTAAAATACCAAAGCCTGCAATCATTAGCACAACAGCATAAGCACCTTTGCAACGTTTATGAACACCTTCAACCGCTTTGAATACATCTTTAGGCGTTAATTGTAATTTACCTAATTTTTGTAATTCATGTGCAAAAATATTTAATAAAATTTCAGAATCTGAATCAGTATTAAGATGACGTTGATCGTCAATAAATAAGGCTTTTTTCAACGTTTTGGTATTGGTCAAATTACCATTATGGGCTAAAGTTAATCCAAAAGGTGAATTAACATAAAATGGTTGTGCTTCAGCAGAACTAGTGCATCCAGCCGTCGGGTAACGAACATGTGCAATCCCCATTGCTCCTCGTAAGCGCATCATTTGTGCGCTATTAAATACATCACGGGTTAATCCATTTTCTTTACGTAAATGTAAACGCCCATTTTGACAAGTTACAATCCCTGCTGCATCTTGACCTCGGTGCTGTAATACCGTTAAAGCATCATAAAGATCCTGATTAACTTCTTGATGGGCAACAATTCCTACAATACCACACATTTTTTATCCTGAGTTAAATGATTGAAAATAACTAAATATATTTAGGTTTTAGAGAGCTTTTAAAATGTTTTAAATCCCCAAATTTTATTTTTTTTAATAAATAAAGTTAAATATTGTTTATATTTTAATCGGATGAGTTTCATTATTATATTTCAGTTATTTCAGTTATTTCAGGAGGAATTTGTTTTCGTAACCATAAAGCTAAGGTTTGAAAATGGGGAATTAAACTCGACTGTTGCCATAAAGCCAGTTCTGGAGCAGGTGTTAAGCCTGCTAGCATAACTAATAAAGCAATTACAATACCTCCTCGTGTAATTCCTAAAAATACCCCTAAAAAACGATCAATACCAGTTAGTCCAGTTTTTTCAAGGAATAATTCTGCAAAATAATTAACAATACCACTAATAATAAGTGTAAAAAATAGTAATATCACAAAGGCGACCGCAATTCTAGCTGCTGGAAAATCTATCACTGTTTCTAATAATACTGAAAAAGGACGACTAAAGGTCAGCCCTACCCAAATAGCAACTCCCCATGCAAATAATGATAAAACTTCTTTCACAAATCCTCGTAGCACGCCTACTAGCAACGAGATAATAATGATAGCAATAATTGCATAATCTATTTCGTTCATTTTAAATTAATAAGAGTAAGAGAATAAAAATTTAATCCGATAAAATAATACTTTTAACATTATTTAATTGATTAAGCTTAGTTTTAATCGTTTTCGCTCGTTGTTTACTTAATTCAGGTCCGACACGTAACCGATAAACAGTGCGACCATTTAATAAAGCTGGAGCTACATTAGCTGAAAATCCCTGTTTTCTCAATGTATCTCTAAAAACGACGGCATTTTCTTCTCGATTAAAGCTTGCAACTTGGATAAACCAGCGTTTAGCTTGAAGACTTGTATTCGTAGTTACATCTAAGACAGGGACTAACTGTTCTTTTGGTGGATGAGTAATGGGTAATGCTTCTTTAAGTACTATAGGCAAAGGTTGTGATTCATTAATCTTTACTGTTGTTGAAACATTACCGATAACATCATTAATATCATCAGGTAATAAGATGGCAGTTAAAGAAGGATAATCAGTTGGTTTTTCAGGAATTGTTAACAATTCAGTTTGAGAAATATCTTCCTTAGGGTCATTAAGTAACATTGGTAAAAAAATCATTGCCAAAATAGTAACAACAGATGCACCTACCACTCTATTTCTTAACTCTTCATCTATTTCCATGCGTTATGACCTTAATTATTTTCAAATTCTGTTAAATAGTCTGACACTAAAAAAAAAGACCCAAAAATTAAAATAAGATCATCTTTTGTTGCATTTCTTCGAGCCGCAGCAATAGCCTCGCTAAAATGTTGAAACCCAAAGTTAACATTAGCGATGTTTTTTTGTATAAATAGTTTTTGCAAGACTATTTTAGAGACTGCCCTTGGACTTTTTATCGGGCTAATAAACCAATCGTTAACAAGTTCATCCATAATATCAATAATAGAACTTATATCCTTATCTTTCATAATTGCAAAAACAGCATGTATTTTTTTATTTTTAAAATGGCTTATTAAATAGTTTGCTAACATTTTCACCGCCTGCGGGTTATGTCCTACATCTAATAAGATAGGAATATTACTATTAATTAATTGAAATCGTCCTTTTAATTTGGTCTCTTTTAAGCCCTTTTCAATCACTTTTTTATCAACCTGTAGATAAGGCTGCATCTCAGTAATTGCCATCAGTGCAGTTGCCGCATTATTAAATTGATGTTGTCCTTTTAACGCAGGCAGTGGTAAATGGCTATAACTTACAGTGGTACTGTTCCAATGCCAATCTGTTGATGTTATTTGATAATCAAAATGTTTATGAATACAGCGTAAAGGTGTTTTTTTCGCTATTGCTGCTGAAATTAAAGAATCTGGTGGGGTGCTATCACCAATAATTGCGGGAATATTTTCTCTGAAAATTCCTGCTTTTTCAAAGCCTATTGCTTCGCGTGTTCCTCCTAACCAATCTACATGATCAATAGAAATACTGCTAATAATACTGACATCAGCATCTATAATATTAACGGCATCTAACCGACCACCTAAACCTACTTCCAGCAGTTGTATATCTAAATTGGCCCGTAAAAAAATATCAATAGCAGCTAAAGTACCAAATTCAAAATAGCTAAGAGAGACTTCCTCACGCACAGCATCTATACGGGAAAAAGCATCACATATCATCTGGTTGGTAACAGCAAGCCCATTAATTTTTATTCGTTCACGGTAATGTGAAATTTCTGGTGATGTATATGCGCCAACTTTATAACCTTGCGCCTTATAAATAGTTTCTAAAAAAGCGATACAAGAGCCTTTTCCATTCGTTCCTCCGACAATGATGGTAAGAGGTTTAGAATAATTCGGGTGAAGTCGGTTAAATACTTGCGCTGCCCTTTTTAAACCTAAATCAATTAATCGAGGATGAAATTGTTCCTGCCAATCTAACCAAGGCGGTAGCGAATTAAAACGTGCCATATCTAATAATGATTAAAGTTAATCGTCTATCGCTAGGGATTTTTAGTGGGAATATTTTCAATATTAGCTTCATTTTTTGTTTTTAAATCAGCAGGGTTATTTAAATGCTCCGTCATCAATATAGACAATATATTGCTTATTTTATCGCGCATTTCACGACGGTCAACAATCATATCAATTGCACCATGTTCTTGTAAAAATTCACTACGCTGAAAACCTTCGGGTAATTTTTCTCCCACTGTTTGTTCAATTACTCGAGGGCCTGCAAAACCAATTAAAGCTTTAGGTTCAGCAATATTTATATCACCAAGCATCGCAAGACTTGCAGATACACCACCCATCGTTGGATCGGTCATAAATGAAATATAAGGTAATCTAGCTATTGATAATTTGGCTAATGCTGCACTAGTTTTACTCATCTGAAACAGTGAAAATAAAGATTCTTGCATTCGCGCACCACCAGAGGCAGTGAAAACTATAAAAGGTGCTTTAATTTTAAGACTTTGGTTAACACCACGGACAAAACGTTCACCAACTACAGATCCCATAGAGCCTCCCATAAAACTAAAATTAAAGGCAGCAACGACTATAGGATGTCCATGTAACAAACCTTGCATAACAATTAACGCGTCATTTTCTTTAGTTTGTTTTTGTGCTTGTGAAAGTCGATCTTTATATTTTTTACTGTCTTTAAATTTTAACGGATCAGTCGGTTTTAAACCTTTTCCAATTTCTTCACGTTGGTCTTTATCCAAGAATAAATCTAACCGTGTTCGTGCAGAAATACGCAGATGATGGTCACATTTTGGGCAAACATTAAAGTTTTTTTCTAATTCTGCATTATATAAAATAGCGTTACAACTAGGACATTTATTCCATAAACCCTCAGGAACAGCTACTTTTCTATTTGACGCATCTGTCCTAATGGTTGCAGGGACTAATTTTTCAAACCAACTCAAACTCATAAGCAATACTCCACTAGCTATCCATTGCTTTACGCATGGCGGTTAATAATATGATAATTTCTTGTTTAGCTTGATTAGGGTTGTCTAAATTAGCTTCAATTTTACTAATTAATGCACTGCCTACGACCACTGCATCTGCTACTTTAGCAATTTCTTTTGCAATAGATGCTTCCTTTACACCAAAACCTACACCGATAGGCAAAGAAGTATTATTCCTAATCATTGCTAATTTTTTTTCAACCTCTGTAACATTCAAGTGTCCCGCGCCAGTGACACCTTTTAAAGAAACATAATAGAGATACCCGCTGCCAATTACATTCATTTTTTTAACTCGATCTTCATGACTATTAGGGGCTAATAAAAAAATGGGATCTATGTTACTCGCTTTTAAAATGGCAGTACATTCTTCTGCTTCCTCAGGAGGTAAGTCGACAGTTAAAACCCCATCAATACCTGCTTGTTGGGCTTTATCAGCAAAAATTTGATAACCCATAATTTCTATAGGATTTAAATAGCCCATTAAGACTAATGGGGTTGTTTGATTTGTTTGTCTAAATTCTGATGCCATTGCTAGTACTTTAGTCAAGCTAACATGATGAGATAAGGCTCTCTCACTAGCTCGTTGAATTATTGGACCATCAGCCATCGGGTCAGAAAAAGGTACTCCTAATTCAATAACGTTAACGCCTGCATCAACCATTCCGTGCATTAATGGCACGGTAAATTCTGGATAAGGGTCGCCGGCACTAATGAAAGGAATTAATGCGGTGCGATTAAGTTGTTTTAAATTTTTAAATGTAGCGGCTAAACGACTCATATTTTAATTCCCTCACGTATCGCCATTGTGTGCATATCCTTATCACCTCGACCTGATAGATTAACAATAATAATTTCATCTTTAGTCATCGTTGGCGCAAGTTTTAAGGTATAAGCCATTGCATGACTAGATTCTAATGCAGGAATAATACCTTCCATTCTGGTCAAAGCATAAAATCCTTCCAATGCTTCGGTATCGGTAATGCTGACGTATTTAGCACGACCAAGGTCTTTAAGCCAAGCATGTTCAGGCCCAACACCAGGGTAATCTAATCCTGCTGAAATAGAATGGGTTTCAATGATTTCTCCATCATCATCTGTCATTAAATAGGTTCTATTTCCATGTAATACTCCAGGGCGACCTGCACAAAGAGGGGCAGAATGTCGCCCAGTTTCAATCCCATCACCCGCAGCTTCTACGCCAAATAGTTTGACTGAGGATTCATCAATAAAGGGGTGAAATAAACCAATTGCATTTGAACCACCACCAACGCAGGCAACTAACGCATTAGGTAAACGTCCTGCTTGTTGTAAACATTGTTGTTTTGCTTCACGACCAATAATAGTTTGGAAATCTCTTACCATAGCAGGATAAGGATGTGGTCCTGCAACCGTACCAATAATGTAGAAAGTATTATCAACATGGGTTACCCAATCTCTTAAGGCTTCATTTAACGCATCTTTTAAGGTTTTAGAGCCTGATTCAACTGGAATAACGGTCGCGCCTAATAACTTCATTCGGTAAACGTTTAATGCTTGACGTTTGATGTCAACAGCACCCATATAAACCACGCACTCTAAGCCTAAACGCGCGGCAACCGTTGCTGTAGCAACCCCATGCTGCCCTGCGCCTGTTTCAGCGATAATACGAGTTTTTCCCATTCGTTTTGCCAGCAAAGCTTGACCGACGGTATTATTAATTTTATGAGCGCCAGTGTGGTTTAAATCTTCACGTTTTAAATAAATTTGCGCTCCACCTAAAGCTTTAGACCAATGTTCTGCATGATATAAGGGTGAAGGGCGACCGACATAATGCTGTAAATCTGCATCTAATTCAGCAATAAAGTCAGGGTCATCCAAATAATGTTGATAAGCGGTATTTAATTCTTTTAGAGGCTCAATTAAGGTTTCGGCAACAAACAAGCCTCCATAAGTACCAAAATGTCCTTGTCCATCTGGCATAGTATATTTTTTAGTCATTAGTAGTATGATTACCCCGATTAACTTCTTTAATAAAAGCGGTTATTTTATCCCGTTCCTTAATCCCTTTTTTTATTTCCACGCCACTGCTAACATCTAGGGCGTAAGGATTAACTGTTTTTATTGCTTGTTTTACATTTTCTGGGGTTAATCCACCCGCTAAAATAATAGGTAATTGACAGTGTTTAGGAATTAAATTCCAATCAAATCGCTCTCCTATCCCGCCTTTTATTTGCGGGTGATAAGCATCTAATAATAATGCTGAGGCATCTTTATAATGGTTGGCTATTTCTTTAATTTTAGTCGGTTTTTGCATAGAAACCGCTTTAATGTAAGGTTTATTATATAGACTACATGCCTGCGGATCTTCTTGCCCATGAAACTGAATACAATCAATAGTAACGTGGCTTAACACCTGATTTATCATGCTCTCTTCTTCATCGACAAATAAAGCAACCACAGTTGTAAACGCTGGCAAAGCAGTAACAATTTTAGCCGCCTGTTCGATAGAAACATGCCTAGGACTGGATGGATAAAAAACTAGTCCAATCGCATCTACACCTGAATTTGCTGCATAAACTGCTTCATCAACACGAGTAAATCCACAAATTTTAACGCGAGTACGCATCACAAAATTACTTCATTTATAAAAATTAAAGTTAACTAGGATACCATAAAATTAATGGATGTTAAGACGTATATTGACAACCTACAAATAAATTTTTATCTAGGCTGTTTAAAATTTCAGTTATTATGATAGGATGTTGAGTTCGTTATGAGGGATGGTAAATTAAATATGAAAAAACTACTATAGTTTGTAATCGTGTTGATAGTTACTTTTTGAATATCTATATTTTAGGCACAAAAAAGGCTTAGGTAATTACCTAAGCCTTTAATTTGTATATGGAGCTGATGATGGGACTCGAACCCGCGACCGGTTGATTACAAATCAACTGCTCTACCAACTGAGCTACATCAGCAAAGACTCCCCATTATACTGAATTTTTATTATTTGGAAAGCATTTTTTATATTTTTTTAAAATTTATTGGTTAGCTGTACTAGCCTTAATAAATTTTTAAACATATATATAAATAAAAAAAGCTTGGTAACTAAAATTACCAAGCCATTTTCTAACTAAATAATCTAACCTTACAACTAGATAGAAGAAGTTGAATTAGAAACTTTTTGTTGTGAACCATCTGGATCATCAATACAACCTGATAAGCCAACAATCATTAAAGTCATTGCTAATAAAGATAATACTTTTTTCATAATGTCCTCCAAAGGGATTTTATATTTATTTTTAGGTGTACTAAGTGTTAAGCACGAGTAATTTATATCATGGCTTAGTAGAAAAATGCAATCATAAAATTTAGTTTAGAGTAAGTTTATGTCTTTTGGTGCTGTTATTTTAATCTCATTTTGTTTCCATTCTGCTGTTCCTATTGTCACCCATTTTCCAGATAAATTATTGTTTAATAAGTTTTTAACCCAGTAACTAGGTGCTTCTATTTTTTTTAATTTAATTTTAAAAATAGTCTTATTCAGCTCAAGTTCAGATTTCACTCCCCAAAAAGCGGTGACTTTCATAATAAATTTATGCAAGCGATGACGGTTAATATTAGGAGTTACTGCGATGTTTGCCCACATTGAATGAACTCGCCCCCAATTAGGTGCAGCCATTCGTCCTTCTTCTGTTATAAATGGTAGCCATTGCTCTTTTCCATCTCTATCAAGATAGGTAATTGCTAGTAAATGATTATAACCCTTAAAATGATCATGTAAATATAAAGCATGGGGAGTGATACCGATAAAACTTTGGCTTATCATAATTAAGGAATTACTGATACTTGATAAAGTGCTAGTAATAACCGATTTTTTTAAATCAATATCTAACCGATATAATAATCCATAATGTATTGAGCTATTTAGTTGCAAAATAAACAAAATAATTAATACTTTTGTAACAACACGAATTCGTTTTTTTAACAGCCGTAAATCATCGGTAATAAACAAACGATCATAAAGCATTGGGCTTATGTTCGTTAAAGGAATGTCACATTTGGCATTACACTTTATTCTTAATCGTGTGTCAGCAATTTTACGATAACGAAGATTGGCAATAAGAAATATTTTTGGAAGATTAAGAATATAACCTAAAAATGCTGTATAACGCATTTTAATTAGGATTTGCGCGTAGGTTGCAACCCCAGCATAGACTTGATTATTTTCATCAACCGCATAAAGATCAGTCAATAAAGTTTTTTTATCTATAGAATTAAGTGCCGAACAATCCGCCGCAAAACTCTGAGCACTTTTAAAATCTATACCGTTAAAAATATCAAAATGATTAAGAATTAATATCGTCTGATTACATAAAGGGCAATGTTTATCATAAAATACGGTTAGTGTAGGTCGTGTTTCTTGTAACCATTCACCTATTTTTTGATAATAGCAAAAAGGGAATATTAAGGTATAAAAAATTAGCATTCCTAGACCAAAAGGATAAATATTAAAGCTAACGGTAATCCCTAAATGCAGACTAAAACCAATGACAAAATAAAGCAGGCGTAGTTTTTTAAAGAAAAATAAAAAAATAAAACTAAATTGAAAGATTAAAATTAAGTAACCGATACTTTTTTGTAACCATTCAATATTAAGTAGCCATGACATATTAATCGCAGAAACATAATATGGAATTGATGAAGGTAGCCATGCTCCTAAACCATTCCGCCAATGGGGCGCGAACATTTTATGAAGAGCGGAGTCAAAATATAAAAAACCTAGGCAAATAATAACTGGTAAATAGTAGGCTAATACACTAACTGTAGGCTTGATATAGGTTGAATAATGCACAAATGGTGTTTGTAATTTTCGTCGTAATGAGTCTATGGAAAAGGCTTTATCCACGGGCATAAACATTAAAAAAAAATTTGTGCCAATCATAAATAAATCAAATCCTCCATCAAAATCACGTTGCATTGGGGTGAAATTAACAAAAACAATCCAAAATATATAATTGCTAATAATGGCAAATTGACAACGATAGCCGATAATAATAAAGCTGGCAATAATAGCCCAAAGATATAAAAAGAAGGGAATCATCGGGAATTCGACATCAATATAAGGGATAGGATCGAAAATTAAATGATTAAAATACAACAAAAAGAAAATTTCTTGTAAGGTAATGATGCCAAATAAGAGTCTAAATAGACCGATTCCAGTGGCTGGTGCTGGTATTTTATGGGTTTTAAGGAGTTTTGAGTACAGTAATTTATACATTTTCCACCATGAGGATGTAGAAAAATTATAAATTATAGGGGATTTAAGGAAATGATAGAATCTTTAAAAACAAAAACCGCTGTCGATAAAGTATTGACAACGGTTTTTGTATAGCTCGAACGTGCTAAACTTTACTCTTCTTCTTCTGGCTCTGCAAAGACCCATTTTACGAAGAAATAGCCACCAGTAATAACGACAAGTGCTGCCACCATGCCTTCAGGCTCTTTTAACATTTCTGTTATGTCTAAAATCGCTCCCATGAGTGTCCTACCTTAATTTTATTAATTATAGTTATAAAATGCGCCGTTTTGTTGGCACTTGAACTACCTATGTTACTTTAGACGATGTTAATGTCAAGCTAAATTATCCTAAACCCTTATTGTAATCATAGGCTTTAATAGGCTGAGTTTATCAATCATATTTAAAAAAATGTGGGGTAAGATTGAAAGGTTCTAAGATAAGCATTTGTTAAATGTACTTGTGTAGATTAAACTGAGTCCGTGGGTTTATATATTTTTATTATAAAAAATAATTTAAGAGGAAAAATAAAATGGTTTTAGGTGGAATAATCTCTATTTTAATAGCGATATGGATTTTTAGAACAGCAAGAGAAGCAAAAACAGGCAATACATTCTATTGGGTTTTAGCAAGTGTTGTGATTTTTTTAGTCGTACAAACAATGATGATTTATTTCAATGCGATGATTATTGAAATCTTTGATACAGACATCAGTGATGCGTATGATAATGCTGGAATATATGATAATGATGCAGCGGGGTTGCAATCAGGACCTGGGGGAACTTTAATTGGTATTATATTTGAATTCTTACCTTTTGTTACCTCCTTTTTTGTTATTGCTGTTCTTAGATTATTATTAATGCTAAGACAAGCTTTTGGGTTTATGGCTTTATTTAGTGGTATTAAAGAAACTTTTATTGCTATTGGTGATAGTTTTAAAACCAGTGATTTAGAAGCGACAGCAGTAAATACGACAGAAGAAATAGAAGAAACAACAAAAGAAAAAGAATAATTCTAATTTGTTTTGAAATTAAAAGCCCAGGGGTCTAACTTGGGCTTTTTTTGCTTACAATTTTAGATAATTAAATTAACTATAAAAACTAAGCTTAATATAAACACTAGAGTCATTGCAACCCCGACAAAAATATAACTAGCAGAATTACCTTCTGTAAAATTTTGAAGCCGATTTTTCTTACTTTGTATCCCATATAAATGCAGCAAAAACACTTTTAACGATTTGAAAAAACGTAGGTTTTGACATTATTTGTCCACTTGAAAAAGCATTAGAACACTATAATATATCCTGTTTAGTTTTTTAAGCAATTTTTAACTTTCCCCTTAACATTCTATAGAGCTTGTACCTTATGACTACTCACGAATTATTAAAAGAGCAATTATCCCAACGTATTTTATTTTTAGACGGTGCAATGGGAACGATGATTCAGAGTTACCAATTGGAAGAGGCTGATTATCGAGGCACCCGTTTTAAAGATTGGAGTAGTGATTTAAAGGGCAATAATGATTTGTTATCCTTAACCCAGCCCACTATTATCAAAGCCATTCATACCGCCTATTTAGAAGCAGGCGCAGATATTGTTGAAACTAATACCTTTAATTCAACCACGATTGCGATGGCTGATTATTCAATGGAATCATTGGCTTATGAAATAAATTATGAATCGGCTCGACTAGCGAAAGCCGCGTGTACTGAAATGACGGCTAAAAATCCAGCCAAGCCGCGTTTTGTTGCAGGAGTGTTAGGCCCAACTAATCGCACGGCATCGATGTCGCCTGAAGTCAATGATCCCGGTTTTAGAAATATTCATTTTGATGAATTAGTCACCGCTTATACCGAGGCCATTAAAGGTTTGATTGCAGGCGGCGCGGACATTATTTTAATTGAAACCGTGTTTGATACTTTAAATGCGAAAGCGGCTATTTTTGCGGTCGATCAATTTTTTGAAGTCGGTGGAAAAAAATACCCCGTAATGATTTCAGGGACAATCACCGATGCTTCAGGACGAACTTTATCAGGACAAACTGCCGCCGCCTTCTGGTATTCATTACGACATATTGAACCTATTTCGATTGGTTTTAACTGTGCTTTAGGGGCGACTGAATTACGTCAATATATCGCTGAATTATCCAATATTGCTGATACTTATGTGTCCGCACATCCGAATGCGGGTTTGCCGAATGAATTTGGTGAATATGATGAAACCCCCGAACAAATGGCGACTGAAATTGGCGATTGGGCGGCGAATGGGTATTTAAATATTATTGGCGGTTGTTGTGGAACGTCACCTGCCTATATTAAAGCCATTGTGACTGCGGTGGAGAAATATCCGCCCCGAAAAATTCCTGCCTTAGAAAAACAATGTTATTTAGCGGGCTTAGAGCCGATGAGTATCACTAAAAACAGCTTGTTTGTTAATATTGGTGAGCGCACTAATATTACGGGTTCAGCGCGTTTTAAACGCTTAATTATTGCCGAAGATTATGAAACTGCTTTAGAAGTTGCGCGTGAACAAGTGGCTAATGGCGCGCAAATTATCGACATTAACATGGATGAGGGGATGTTAGAATCTCAGGCGGCGATGGTACGGTTTTTACATTTGATTGCCGCCGAACCTGATATAGCGAAAGTGCCTATTATGTTAGATTCGTCTAAATGGGTGATTTTAGAAGCGGGTTTAAAATGTATCCAAGGTAAAGGCGTGGTTAATTCGATTTCTATCAAAGAAGGCGAAGCAAATTTTATTAAACAAGCTAAATTAATTCGTCGTTATGGAGCAGCGGCGATTGTGATGGCGTTTGATGAGCAAGGGCAAGCCGACACTCAAGCCCGAAAAATAGAAATTTGTAGTCGTGCTTATAAAATTTTAACGGAACAAGTGGGTTTTCCGCCCGAAGATATTATCTTTGATCCCAATATTTTTGCGATTGCCACTGGGATTGATGAACATAATAATTACGGGGTTGATTTTATTGAAGCCACTCGTGAAATTAAAAAGAGATTGCCTTATGCGATGATTTCGGGCGGGGTTTCCAATGTTTCTTTTTCTTTTCGAGGCAATAATCGAGTTCGAGAAGCGATTCATGCGGTATTTTTATATCATGCCATTCAGGCTGGCATGGATATGGGAATTGTGAATGCGGGACAACTGGCTATTTATGCAGATATTCCAACCGATTTACGCGATGCTGTCGAAGATGTGGTGTTAAATCGCAATCCAGAAGGCACTGAAAAATTATTAGAACTCGCTGAAAAATATCAAGGCAATGGCACAAATACCGCTAAA
Organism: Methylococcaceae bacterium; assembly: GCA_030627205.1. Lineage (GTDB taxonomy): Bacteria > Pseudomonadota > Gammaproteobacteria > Methylococcales > Methylomonadaceae > WTBX01. The sequence goes on along the minus strand of DAOUSN010000030.1, from coordinate 2,306 downwards.
AAAGAAGATTTAGCTTGGCGAACATGGGAGGTGAATAAACGCTTGGAACACGCGCTGGTTAAAGGAATTGCGGATTATGTTGAAGTCGATGCAGAAGCCGCGCGTTTAGTTTCAGAAAAAACCTTACATGTGATTGAAGGCGCGTTAATGGATGGCATGAATGTGGTCGGTGATTTATTTGGGGAAGGCAAAATGTTTTTACCACAAGTCGTCAAATCTGCCCGCGTGATGAAAAAAGCAGTCGCCTATTTAATGCCTTATATGGAAGCTGAAAAAGAGGGAAAAATCAGCAGTAATGGCAAAATTCTCATGGCAACGGTGAAAGGCGATGTGCATGATATTGGTAAAAATATTGTCGGCGTGGTGTTGCAATGTAATAATTACGAAGTCATTGATTTAGGCGTAATGGTGGCTGCGGATACTATTTTAAAAGCGGCGCGTGAACATCAAGTCGATATTATTGGTCTCAGTGGTTTAATCACGCCTTCATTAGATGAAATGGTGCATGTGGCTAAAGAAATGCAACGCCAAGGTTTTACAATGCCGTTATTAATTGGCGGCGCAACCACCTCTAAAGCTCATACTGCGGTTAAAATCGAACCCCATTATAAAGCCGCGAGTATTTATGTCACCGATGCTTCTCGTAGTGTCGGCGTGGTCAGTAATTTATTAAGTGCGACCTTAAAAGATGATTATATCAAACAAATTCATCGTGATTATGACAAAGTGCGAGAGCGTCATAAAGGGCGTAGAGCTAAAATTAAGCAACATGATTTAATCACCGCTAGAGCCAATAAACACGCGCTTAAAGTGAGCGATATAATCAAGCCGACTTTTTTAGGTTGTCAAGTTTTTGAGACTATTTCATTAGCGACATTAGCGAAGTATATTGATTGGAGTCCTTTTTTCCAAACGTGGGAATTATCCGGTCGTTATCCGAAAATTTTAACCGATGCAGTTGTAGGTGAAGCGGCTCAAAATTTATTTAACGATGCTCAAGCGATGTTACAACAAATCATTGATGAAAAATGGTTGACTGCCCGCGCAGTGATTGGTTTTTTCCCCGCTAACAGTCAAGGAGATGATATTATTTTGTATACCGATAAAACTAAAACCGAGGTATTAGAAACTTTACATCATTTACGACAACAAGCTATTAAATCCCCCGGACAAGCGAATTATTGTTTAGCCGATTTTATTGCGCCCGTTGAGTCAAATAAAATAGATTATCTCGGTGGTTTTGCAGTCACAGCAGGGATTGGAATTGAAACAAAATTAAACGAATTTGAGCAAGATCAGGATGATTATAGTGCGATTATGCTAAAAGCCTTAGCGGATAGATTAGCCGAAGCGTTAGCAGAATATATGCACCAACAAGTACGACAACAACACTGGGGCTATGCGAGTGATGAAACCGATGATAATGAAGGCTTAATTGGCGAATCTTATCAAGGGATTCGTCCTGCACCGGGTTATCCTGCCTGTCCCGATCATACTGAAAAAGCCAAATTATTTGAGTTATTGAAGGTCACGGCGAATACCACTATTGAATTAACCGAATCGTATGCGATGTATCCAACTGCTGCAGTCAGTGGTTGGTATTTTGCACATCCTGACACCCGTTATTTTAATGTCGGTAAAATTGCAGAAGACCAATTAAAGGATTATGCAGCCCGTAAAGGCATGACCGAAGAAGTGGCTAAACGCTGGTTAACCGCGCATTTACATCATTAAGTTTGAGGATACCTAAGACTTAATTTTTAATAAATATATAATAACGTGTAAACTATTTATTTATATGCTTAAAAAATAGTAATTGGAAGATTTAATGATTACCGAAAATGAAGAATCGAAGAATAAAAGCACACAACGTAAATATAACCAATGGGTTGAAGATGAAACAATAGAAGATTACTCACTCCGTTATACTCCAAAATCATTTCGTAAATGGTCTGAACTTTTAATTGCTAACACGGCTATAGGCAGTATTTCATTCTTAGTGTTAGAAGCCATAGGTGCGTCTATCGTACTTAGTTATGGCTTTAGTACTGCATTTTGGGCGATTTTAATTGCATCTATTATTATTTTTTTGACGGCTATTCCAATTAGCTATTATGCAGCACGTTATAATCTTTCTCTTGATTTAATAACTAGAAGTACGGGTTTTGGCTATATAGGCTCAACCATAACCTCGCTTATTTATGCGAGTTTTAGTTTTATATTTTTTGCACTTGAAGCCGCGATTATGGCGGAGGTGTTAGAACTCTATTTTGGTTTACCCTTGGTTTGGGGTTATCTTGTCTGTT
>DAOUSN010000006.1 GCA_030627205.1 Methylococcaceae bacterium | reverse complement strand
CGGCTCGGTAATGGGTTTTAAAAAATCAAAGGTTTGACCGGTGACCATAGAATCATAAGCTTCAATAACATGTAAGTGAAATATTGGACTAATCCACATTGCATACGCATAAATTAGAGGCTTAACTGCATAAGTACTGGGATGGTTGCCACCTTTAATAACATTAATAGCTTGATATTTTCCCAAAGCAGGAATTCCTGCTTTGGCTATTTCATTAATTAATTCAATAGCTTGTTTATTTTTAAGCCAAAGACTAAAAAAATCAAAGGGTCAGCCAGCTTGCTTAATTTACCAGAGGGATAAATAATATTAAGGGAGTAAATCGGTGTTAAAACACGGCGGTTTTCTTTTAATAGTTTTTAATCTTGTTTTACTGTTTTAAGGTATTTTAAGACTTTGATTTAAAACATCTTATAACTTGATAAAGGGAGGAAATCGGTGTTATGAAGGGAGTAAATCGGTGCTTGTTAGGAGTAAATCGGTGTTATAAAGGGAGGAAATCGGTGTGCTATAGGAGTATGATATATAGCACCTATAATTGAATTTGTATAATCATGTCTTCTAAATTAACAATTTATAAATCCAATCAAATTATTGAGGCAAGTTATCGCTTAAGTCTCAACGAACAGCGGGTTATTTTAGCCTGTATTAGCCAAGTAAATTCAGCTGAAAAATTGATAAGTTTGAATTATCAGCATCTGATTTTGCACGTTTTTTTTCAATTTCCGAAGAAAGGGCGTATAGCGAATTAAAAAGCATTGCTAAAACACTGTATCAACGTTCTGTAACGATTAATAATCCTGAATCAGACCATCCTAAACTTAAAAAAATAGAAACTCGCTGGATTAGTTCTATTGGTTATATACCTGATGAAGGAAAAATTATTTTACGTTTCGCTCAGGATATGTTGCCTTATTTATGTGAATTAAAAGGACAATTTACCCGTTATAAACTTGAGCATATTGGAAAAATGACCTCTCTTTATGCAATTCGCTTGTATGAATTATTAATGCAATGGAAAACGACAGGGATACGAGAAATAGAGATAGCATGGTTAAAAAATAAATTTCAAATTGAAGATAAATATAAATCTATTAAAGATTTAAAAAAATATGTAATTAACCCTGCTGTTAAAGATATTAATAATCATTCAAATTATAGCGTTGAATGGACACAGCGCAAAACAGGTCGAAGAGTAACCCATTTGATCTTTACCTTTGCTGAAAAGCAATCTACAAAGCCACTGAAACAAAATAATAAAGAACCGATGGTGTTGGGTGTGCCTAAATCAGAAATAAGACGTCAAGCACGTATTGGTGAATCTTGGGAAGAAGCGGCGTTAAGAATTAAAGCGAATAAATTAATGGCTAATCTTGGAGCAAAAAAAAGCCCATCAAATTAGATAGGCTTTTAATATTTAATCCTTCTTTATTTCTTCTATTGCCGAAGGCAAATTTAAATTAATCCGCATTGCATTGGCATATTTAAATCCTACCGCTTTAACCGCCCCCTTTGGAAGGGTTTCAAGACTTAGCGCAGTCATGGTGATTGCTTTTCTAAATGAATTTGATTTTTTTGCCATAATTGATAAAACAAATAATGCTTCATCCTCTGATATTTCATCACTAGCAATCATTTTTTGAGCAAAGTTTGTGACTTTAATATAGGCTTTAATACGTTTGTTACGATTAATAAAACCGATTGAAGGCATAATGTTGAGAAATTTTTGATAAATTTCAGTCGGGCTATGAGTAGTCATTTTAGTTTTGATGAGTAGTCGTGTTGATTTATAGGTTAACTTACAAAAGCTTTAACCCCGGTGGTAATGCTTCTCCAAAGATTTGTTTTTCTTCTTTTTCATCTAGTTGTTTAAATTCTTTAACCATCGCAATCCACGATACAGGAGCTTTGCTAAGTTTTAACTGGGCAATAATCTTAATCCGTAAATTTTCATCTATATCTCTAGCTCTATCACCACTATTACGACTGATTAAAGTGGCCGCAAAACTGGCTTGTGGATTTTTCTTCCAATCTTGCAACATTAATTGTTCTAACCACAATGTAACAGTTTTTGCTGAAATTACATTATGGCTATTACCGTGAAAAGGCACACGTGAACCAATCCGACCTAATGCCCACCAAGTTTGTCGCGGTTCACTAGATTTTTGCAGGCGCTTTAAAAACCATTCGCCTAGTTGAATTTTTTGATTTACCGATAAACGTTCGAGTACCGCAGCTAATCTAACCATATCTTCATAACCACGTTTTTTAATCTGTTTAACTATGGTTATTTGTCTTGCAGAAGCAGGATTTAAATAGTTACTTAAATCATTAAATATTTGAGTTTGGGCTTGTTCTTCTAATCCCCCCGCAATACGTCGCCACAATGTCCACCATTCGCTCCAATTCTGAGGCTCATTGACAAATTGAATTCCCAGAGGATAAATTTTCCAAAGCTGTTCAACGCGCCAATCATCTAATGACACCCCAAAACCTGGACGCAAACAAAACCCAATTAAACTTAACCACACTCGTTCATGATTTTCTGAGCGGCGACGATATTTTGCTCCCTCTAATAAACTATTAAAAAAAGCTCTTAATACTGGTGTATCCCATTGGTGTCGTGATAGGTTTAGTTGTTTCTCTAAATCTATCCGTAAACTTTTAACTGCTTTGGGGTTTATTTGTTTAGAGCGTGTCCCAAAAATAGCTTGAATTTTCTCTTCTGCCTCAAAATAATATGCAGGTAATTTAGTGGTTGTTTGATTTTTAGATTTTTTGCGAATCTGAAATTCAACATCCCAACGATGATGATTATTTGTTGTCGAAACACATTGGATTTTTAATGTGCCTACTTCCGTTTGAGTAGCAACTAGTTCAACATTGATTTCTGCATTAGAATTATTTTGATTGTCAAAAGCAATTGCCAAAGGAGGTAATGAATGAAAGTTATCATCATCAATTTCACTAACATCGCCTGCTTTATAGGCTTTATCACCTGTTGTTGATGCTAAATGAAATTGCACAGGCTGACCTAAACGTAAGGCAAATTGTTTATTTTCTAAACGTATTTCATCACCTTCTTCACTACCACGTGGCAAAATACAGATCCCTTGTTTTTTATGAATTGTATTAGTTTCTACCAATAAAAAATAACTACGCGCAGAACCGCCACCAATTTTAATTTTTTTATCACGACGTGCGACTGCATAACTGACAGCTCCCAAAGCAACTGATAATTCAGGATGTTTATTTTCTAATAAGGTTGGTTTTTTATCATTCCATGTTGTTAATAAGGCAATCACACGCTGAGTAATTGGTTGACTACGGAAAACACCACCATTAAGTAATAACGCATCAGGAATATAACTTTGAGTTTTTAATGCCTCTCCTGCGGCTTGACTATGGTGCTTTAAAAAAGCCGCTATATGTTTACTAATCGCGGGTTCTGCGGCATAAGGCAGACCAAATTCAACCACTCCACTGCGTTTTTTATCAGGTAAATCCGTTAATATCGATAAAGGAAAAAAACCGTCTAGGGCAATAGCTTTCACTTCACTACGCTCTAATTTTATTGACCGAGTTCCACCGATTAAACGTGACCCACCACCTAATAAGGTGACATTAAATGATTCAGGGGCATCATTGGCTAATAACTTTTCTTTAGCAAGACGACATTGTTCTAATAATTGTGATAAATCGGCGGCTGATAGTTTTTTATTGCCTGAAACTAAACGACTTTCAGCTAAATGAGCTAAGGCTAAATCAATATTATCACCGCCGAGCATCAGATGGTCGCCGACACCAATACGGGTTAATTTAGGTTCATGTTCACCAGGTTCAATTTTAATTAAGGTTAAATCAGTTGTGCCACCACCAACATCACACACAAGTAATAAATGAACATTTTTTAGTTTTTGTTGAACATGGTCATGGTTTCGTCTTAACCAATCATAACAAACTGCCTGTGGCTCTTCGAGTAGTCGAATATTATCTAAACCTGCGATATGAGCGGCTTCTAAAGTCAATGATCGTGCGGCTTCATCAAATGAGGCAGGAACAGTGATGACAATTTCTTGTTGCTCTAAAGGAGCGTTAGGAAATTTATGTCGCCAAACAATGCGAATATGAGCTAAATAACTAGCACTGGCATTTAATGGTGAAACTTTATGGGTTTCATCATCACTTCCCCACGGTAAAATTTCTGCGGTATGGTCAACTGAAGGATGGGATAACCAACTTTTTGCACTAGCCACAAAACGTCCTTGAGTTTTTGCACCCAATAAACGAGCTGCCTCACCAATTACTGCATTTTCACCTGCTGGAGAAAAATTAATATCGGCTGCCGATAATTCTCCTTTTGCGGGATGGTAGCGTACTGAAGGCAATAATTTTCTCGCATCAACTTGCCCTAAAGCGATTAGTTGTTCGATTTCAAAAATATGAATCTCTTTGGAGAATTTAATAGCTTGGGTGTAAGCGACGACAGTATGAGTTGTGCCGAGGTCGATACCGACTAAATATTGAATTGATTTATTTTGTTGCACTGTTTTGATTCTTTAAGGTAAAAATAAGTTTTCGCATCAATGATTATAAGCAAAATCAGTCATTAAGTCGCCTAATTACTCTGGTTACTATCGACTACTGAATTATTTTAATCTACTATCTCTTAACTTTATTTAAAAAAAATCGGATAGAACAATGAGTAATTTACCAAAATGTAGTGAATGTGGTTCAGTTTACACCTATGAAGATAGAGATATGTATATCTGCCCTGAATGCGCGTATGAATGGGCTAAAGATGAAGAAATTGAGAAGACCAAAGAGCGTGTTATAAAAGATGTTAATGGCAATATTTTAACTGAAGGCGATAGTGTAACTGTTATTAAAGACCTAAAAGTTAAAGGCACTTCATCAGTGATTAAAGTCGGCACAAAAGTTAAAAATATTCATCTTGTTGACGGCGACCATGATATTGATTGTAAAATTAGTGGGATTGGAGCGATGAAATTAAAATCAATTTTTGTCAAAAAGATTTAAAACTTTTTACAATCCAGTAACATTTAATCTTGGTTTTAGCTGATAAACAACTAACCCAATAGATTTTATTTGTCCATTTATAGCTCTATATTATTTTTAATAAAATCAAAACTTTATCCCCTCTTAAAAACAACAGTATTTATAATAATCTGAGTTTAGGATAATAAAATATACTATAACTTATTATAAATCAATAAGTTATATGTTGCTATCGACAATAAGATCCACAAATAACGTTCCGTCAATCGCAACACTCAGGTTAGTTAAACCTTATTAAAGCTCATCCATTAAGCGAGGTTTCTAAAAGTTTAATTTCATCGGGTTCTAATTCAAATAAAGCATAAACTTTTTTATTAATTTCGTCTTCTAAGCGTTCAATTTCGGTGGTGAATCCTTGCCATTTAACTTTTTGACCGTTTAAATAGGTTTCAATTTTATCTTGTTGGGCATAATCACTCAAATCAATTTGCAAACGCTCAGGTTTTTTTAATTTAAAAGCTTTACGTGCTTCTTGATGTAATTCATTTATATCCGTTAATTGCCACCAATTTAAAAGTTTTTTATTTAATTTATGCGAATTTTTAGCGGGGCGAAAATTTTGGATAAACCGCCGTCTAACGGTTTCTTCTAATTCGTAGCGTTCTCCTGCCTGTTGTTGGCATTGTTCCGCTAAGTCTGCAAGGGCTTGTTTTTGGTCTTTATCTACTGTTGGAATTGAAATTTTTTCAATATTTTGAGTTGTTGCTTCATAATATCCACCACTAACCATTGTTGTCATACTTGTAAACATGAACCAAAAAATATTGCTATTTAAGTAACCTAATAAAAAATAATCAGAACTAGGAATAATATAAGCTTTATTGTTACAAAAAATTTGACTGGTATCATAGCTAAATAAAGGCTGTGCTTGAAAATGAGCATAAATTATTTTTTCTTTTTCAAACTCTTTATAATAAGCACAAGAACGTAATTCCCACCAAAAATAACCTTTATCACTCCGTTTTTTAGCTTTTATAGAAAATGTTTCTAAATGTTCAGATATTTTAGAATAATTAGACTGTAAATATTCCCATGCTTCAAGTTCTTCTAAGTCTTTACTACCTTCTTCATAATTCAGTTTGCTATGCGTCCAACCTTTGGGAAATAAAATTAAATATAAATCTCGACTTTCCGACCGCCAACGTTTTAAGTCTTTGCCTTCTAAAAATGGTTTTAAAATATCGCCTTTAGGATCATCGACTTTTAAGGCTTCATATTGAGTTTTATTAATCACAAAAGCTTCATTGAAACCTGTTTTAATTCCATAATAAGGCGAGCCATAAACTTCTTTTAAGGTTGGTTTATTTTCAGTGATTTTATTTCTTAACGCCGCTAAGGCTTCATTTTCTAATTGCCAAGCATCGTCTTTTAAACTGGCTTGTTTCATTTGCGAAAACTCACCCTCCATTTCAGCAATAACCGCTTTATGTTCAGGCTGTTTAGGGGATTTAATCGTTAGAAAATTAAAACTAGTCTTCGGGGCAGTTTTTCGAGCGTGTTCGGGTTTTTCTAACATTAAAATCGCAGGATAAGTGGTTACGCCTGCAAAAACTTGGTAATCCCCAAAATCAATAAGGGTTTTAATATTACTCTGCGACCCTAAAAATTGCCGTAATGCTTGACCACTGTTGGTTCTAAAAAAAGTTGATGATGAAATAAACCCTAAGCGTCCCTCTTTTTTCAAGAGTTTTAATCCCAATTCAAAAAAATAAGTATAAAGGTCTGCGACTCCGTGAAAAGTATGAGGATAATATTTTTCTAAATACGGTTTAATCGCGGTTAATCGCTCTTGACGCACATAAGGCGGATTCCCTAACACGACATCAAAGCCACCTTCTTTCATGACTTTACTAAATTTAAGCGTCCAATTAAAGGCATTTTTATCCGCATTTTTATGTGCGATAAGACTATTGCCTTGCTGAATATTATCCCCTAAAGCATTTAATTTTTTTCCTATTTCAGCGGTTTCTAACCATAACGCTAATTGTGATATTTCCACCGATTCAAAATTTAAATCCACTCCAAATAAATTATTATTTAAAATAGTTTGATCTAAATCACGACTAAATAAATCATCATGAGCATACTCAAACTGATTTAATTGCAGATTAACCGCCGCATATTCGTTTTTTAAATAATGAAACGCGCCAATTAAAAATGCACCACTGCCACAAGCAGGGTCTAAAACCCGGGTTTTCGCTAATAATTCTCGATAAGCTAACCAGTATTCAACGCTATCTTGTGGGTGTTTTATTTTAGTTTTCTTATGGGTTAAATAACCGCCTAAAGTATGTTTAACAATATATTCCGTAATAAACGCAGGCGTATAAACAATGCCATCTTGTTTGCGCTTACCCGTTGTGCCAGTGGTTGTAATCCCATTTAAAAGCAGTTCATCTTCTTCTAAAGTTTCATAAATTTCATCTAAATCGGTAATCGACTGTTCAAAAATATGCCCTAAAATATGGGTGCCAATTTCAGCAAAATCATAGTTATATAACGCCTTAAAACCCAGTAATAATTCATCACTGAGGTTTAATTTATCAATGTTATCATCAGGAGCAAATAAGCCACCATTATAAGGAAAAATAGCCGCTTTTTTATTTCCCAGATTAATATCATTAAATAACTTTCGGATTAAATCCCAACGACTCAAGCCAATAGCCGCTAAATCATCCGTGTTATTATCTTCAATCCGAGTATATAAACTTTTTCGAGGCAATAAATCACGATTTTCAGCAAAAGCAATAAACATCACCCTGTCCATCAATTTTTGCGCTCTAGCCACCATGTCTCGACGGTGAATATGATTATTTTCTTGTTTCAAGCCATTAATTAAATTAATCCTTAACGCCCGATAATCATTATAAAGTTGGGTAGTAATATCTGTTTCTAAGGCTTGTGAGTCTTTAAAAATGGCTTCAGTTTTTGTGCCTAAAAGATTATTTTTACTGAGTAATAAAACAAAGCGTGCATACTCGGAAGGCTTAATTAAATCCTCAATCCGCCATTGTTCATAAAAGCGTTCAGAATGAGGGTATTTATACAATCGAAACTCAATACAATTACACACTACAAACCATTTTGCCGTGCCGTTGGTTTCTTTAGCATAATCAGCCGCTTGCTGTACCGCTGATTTATTACGCCCTAATAAGGCTAAGTCTAATGATTTTGTGTTAGCACTTTTAAATTCAAACGGAGCAATAATATTTTTAGCGTCAGGTGTGAATTTCCCCAAGGCAAAATCAATATAATTTAACTCCGATTCAATACTCCACGTTTTAGCATTTTTAGTATCATTTAAAGCTTTATAACCTAATAAATCTTTAAAAAAAACGCTGAACTCTTCACGAATAGACTGCTCGTTACGTTTTTTATGTTGTTCTTGATTACTCAGCCATTTTTCAATGACCTGTGTAGGTTTTGGAGGAATTTCACCTTCTTTCAGTATCGTTGCAGTTTCAAGATATTTTTTAAGAATTTGAGGATGAAATAAAGTCTGTTGCTTTATCACTATTTTTATAGACATTGTTTTTTTACCTGTCAAGATATAAGGAAAAGTGTGATAGGGCGTATAAGCGTTTAAGAACATAGAAGTTATATTATACGGTGATGAAATAGAAATCTAGTCTAAAATTAAATTCTGTTATAATGAACAGTTTGAAATTCAAGGGCATTTTCTAACCCTTGTCACCTCTTTATAACCATCAACCAATAAATTAAGTGGATTTAAAACATATACGAAATTTTTCTATTATCGCTCATATAGATCATGGAAAATCAACCCTTGCTGACCGTTTTATACAAATGTGTGGCGGATTAAGCGATCGAGAAATGGAATCCCAAGTTTTAGATTCTATGGATATAGAACGTGAACGTGGCATTACTATTAAAGCACAGAGTGTTACTTTAGATTATAAAGCTGATAACGGCGAAATTTATCAACTTAACTTTATTGATACCCCTGGACATGTCGATTTTTCTTATGAAGTTTCACGATCACTTGCCGCTTGTGAAGGAGCATTATTAATTGTTGATGCAGCACAAGGTGTAGAAGCTCAAAGTGTGGCCAATTGTTATACCGCAATAGAGCAAGGTTTAGAAGTTATTCCTGTCCTTAATAAAATAGATTTACCCTCAGCCGAACCTGAACGGGTAAAGCATGAAATTGAAGATGTGATTGGAATTCCTGCTGATAACGCGCTTAAAATTAGTGCAAAAACAGGTGTAGGAGTTGCTGAGGTTTTAGAACAATTAGTTAGAGAAATCCCCCCACCTTCAGGAGATGAAAATGCAGCTTTACAAGCCTTAATTATTGATTCTTGGTTTGATAATTATCTGGGTGTAGTTTCTTTAGTTAGAATTGTTAATGGCAAATTACATCGCAAACAAAAAATAACCATTATGTCCACGGGTAAATCTTTTTTAGCTGAAAAAGTGGGAGTTTTTACCCCAAAGCGTTTAGAAAAAGAAAGTTTAAATACTGGTGAAGTGGGTTTTATTGTTGCGGGGATTAAAGATATTTTTGGCGCACCTGTTGGCGATACTATCACTTTAACCGATCATTCAACTTTGACTGCATTGGATGGATTTGAAAAAGTTCAACCGCGTGTTTTTGCAGGACTTTATCCTGTTAGTTCTGATGATTATACCAACATGCGTGAAGCGTTAGATAAATTACGCCTTAATGATGCCTCGTTACATTTTGAACCTGAAACCTCTCAAGCATTAGGCTTTGGTTTTCGTTGTGGATTTTTAGGAATGTTGCACATGGAGATTGTGCAAGAGCGATTAGAGCGGGAATATAATATTAATTTAATCACTACCGCACCTACCGTTATTTATGAGGTAGAAACCCATAATGGTGAGGTTTTAATGGTTGATAACCCAGCTAAATTACCTGATGCAGGCACGATTACTGAAATTAGAGAGCCAATTATTCAAGCTAATATTTTGCTACCTCAAGAATATTTAGGTGGTGTTATTAGCCTTTGTATTGAAAAACGTGGAGTTCAAAAAAATATGGAATATACCGGCTCACAAGTTTCATTAAGCTATGAATTGCCCCTAAGTGAAGTAGTGTTAGATTTTTTTGACCGCTTGAAATCTATTTCTCGTGGTTATGCCTCATTTGATTATGAATTTTTACGCTTTCAAGTCGCAACGTTAATAAAATTGGATGTGCTAATTAACGGAGATAAAGTTGATGCTTTATCTGTTATTGTTCATCGTGATTTAAGTCAAATACGTGGTCGTAATTTAGTTGAAAAGATGAAAGAGTTGATTCCACGACAAATGTATGAAGTTGCGATACAAGCGGCAATAGGTTCTAAAATTATTTCTCGTTCTACGGTGAAAGCTTTGCGTAAAAATGTTACTGCTAAATGTTATGGCGGTGATATTAGTCGTAAGAAGAAATTACTCGAAAAACAAAAAGCTGGTAAAAAACGTATGAAGCAAGTGGGAAATATTGAAATTCCACAAGAAGCTTTTCTTGCAGTATTGCAAATCAATAAAGACTAATGATTAAACTCCCTTTTAACCTTAATTTAGAGTAATAAATATGGATATTGATTTTTCATTTTTTTTAGTGATTGCAACCTTAACTACAGGAATTACCTGGGGAGCTTATCTGCTCTACTTAAAATCGGTTGATATGCCTTTTAGCGAAGAAAATGAACCATTGTTAGTTGAATATGCGCGTTCTTTTTTTCCAGTGGTTTTAATTGTATTACTTTTACGTTCTTTCATAGTTGAGCCATTTCGTATTCCCTCAGGATCAATGATGCCTACGCTATTGATTGGGGATTTTATTCTAGTTAATAAATTTGTTTATGGGGTTAGACTCCCAGTTATTAATACAAAAATAGTTGAGTTAGGTGAACCTAAACGAGGTGATGTTGTTGTTTTTCGTTATCCTAAAAATCCTAAAATTGATTATATAAAGCGTGTTATTGGACTTCCTGGTGATAAAGTTTCTTATTATAATAAAAAAGTTTATATCAATGATAAACCAATGACTCAAATTTCGTTAGGCGCGTATCAAGGTCTTGGTAAAGGTGAAAGCATGACAGGTGCAAAACATATCACTGAAAACCTAACCACTGTAGAACACAGCATTTTACTTCTTGAAGGACGACAGTCGGTTGAATCGGTATATATTGTTCCTAACGGACATTATTTTGTGATGGGGGATAATCGTGATAATAGTAATGATAGTCGTTACTGGGGAACTGTTCCCGAAGCTAATTTAGTTGGTAAAGCTTTTTTTATTTGGATGAATTGGGATTTAGACTATCAAGGGATAAATTTTAGTCGCATTGGTACTCTATTGAAATAAGCAATATACTTTCATTTTATTTCTTTTATTTCTTTTATTTCTTTTATTTTCAGGAAAATTACTATGATTTATTCACTTAAAAAACAACATGGTTTAACCATGATAAGTATTTTGATGATTCTCATCATGATTGGCGGAGTGGTGTTGTTATTTTTTAAAATAGTACCTATTTATATGAATTATGGCAAGGTAAAAAGTACAATAGAATCGGTTGCAAACCTTAAAGATGCGGAATCAAAAAGTAAAAGTCAAATAAGAAAACTGATAAGAAAACGACTCGCAGTTAATTCAGTCTATGACTTACCTAAAGATGCGATTAAAGTTCTTAAACGTGGTAATTATCTAAAAATAGTTGCTAAATATGATGTGAAAGAAAAATTATTCGCTAATCTTAGTGTGTTAGTGGAGTTCAATGAATTTGTTGAGGCAGGTAGAAAGTGATAAAAGAACCTCAGCAATTAGCTAAAAAATTAAGCTTAAACTTTAAGCAACCTGAGCTTTTTCGTATCGCATTAACCCATAGAAGCATGGGGGCTAATAATAATGAACGCTTAGAATTTTTAGGCGATTCAATTTTAGGTTTTGTGATTGCCCAAAAACTTTATAATAACTTTCCAAAGGCAAGTGAAGGAGTTTTAAGTCGTTTGCGAGCAAGTTTAGTTAATGAGGAATCATTAGCGTCTGTTGCCAGAGAACATAAAATAGGGGATTATTTAATTTTAGGTTCAGGTGAGTTAAAAAGTGGTGGGTTTCGGCGTGAATCAATTTTATCTGATGCGGTTGAAGCAATTATTGGTGCATTATATATAGATCAAGGTATTCTTGTCTGTGAAGAATGGGTCTTAAGTATTTTTGCTAATAAACTGGAAAATTTAAATCCAGAAAGTGAACAAAAAGACCCAAAAACTCGCCTACAAGAATTAATGCAATCTAAAGGGGTGGAATTACCAAAATACGAGCTTATAAGTATGTCAGGTTTTGCTCATGCTCAAACTTTTAAAATTAATTGTTTAACCGTATTGACTGAAAACAAATCTAGGGGTGAAGGTAATTCTCGAAAAAAATCTGAGCAAGCCGCAGCTGAAAAAATGTTAGCATTATTAGAGAGAGAACAACCATGAACTGTGGTTATGTTGCCTTGATTGGTCGACCTAATGTCGGTAAATCGACATTAATGAATCATTTATTGAGACAAAAGATTAGTATTACCTCACGTAAACCGCAAACAACTCGCCATAGTATTGTAGGCATTAGTACCAATCAGAAAGGGCAAGCCATTTATATGGATACCCCCGGAATGCATCAAAATGAAAAAAAGGCTTTAAATCGTTATTTAAACCAAACTGCCGATACCACTTTATTTGGGGTAGATGTTGTAGTTTGGTTAATTGATGGCTTAGTTTGGCAGGATTATGATAAAGTTATTTTTAAAAAATTAGAGCGGGCTAATTTACCTGTCATTTTAGTGGTTAATAAAGTTGATAGGATTAAAAATAAAGAAGAAATATTCGCTTTTTTCGATGATGCGAAAAAAAAATATCCTTTCAAAGAATTAGTCCCAGTTTCCGCACTCAAACGCATTAATTTAAAATCCCTTGAAGAGGTTATTTTTTCACTATTGCCTGAAAATGATTTAATTTATCCAGCAGATCAAATAACCGATAGACCCACACGCTTTTTAGCGGCTGAAATTGTTCGAGAAAAATTAACCCGACGTTTAGGAGATGAGTTACCTTATGCGTTGACAGTTGAAATTGAACGTTATGAAGAGCAAAAATCAATTGTTAAAATTTATGCCACGATTTTAGTTGAACGAGATAGTCAAAAAAATATTGTCATCGGAAAACAAGGTGAAATGTTAAAAAAAGTTGGAACTAATGCCCGTATTGATATTGAAAAATTAATTGGACAGAAAGTCTATTTACAGCTTTGGGTTAAAGTAAAAAAAGGCTGGTCAGATAGTGAGCGGGCTTTGAAAAGTTTGGGATTTGAATATTAGTATTTATAGGTTAATTCAGCTAATAAATTATCATAATCTTATAAAATAAAAATTTATTAAGGGAGTAAAATATGAAAAAAGTAGCCCCATTACGTTATGGAGTTATCTTTAAAAAAGCCTTTTGTGATGTCGATGTTTTTAAAGGTTTTGTCCGAGACATTATCGGAATTAATTTAGAAATTGACACCGTTGAAACTGAAAAATCATTTAAACCAACAGTTGGTGACGTTGAAATAAAATTTGATTTATATGCTGAAGATAAAAAAAACCGAATTATTGTTGATATTCAACATGAACGTCATACTGACCATTATGATCGTTTTTTATATTATCATTGTATTGCCTTAGTCCAACAAATCAAAAGCGCATCCAATTATCGTCCGCCTTTAGGAGTTTATACTATTGTCGTTTTAACCTCAGGTGATAAACATAAACGTGATGTTTCTATTATTGATTTTGATCCTAAAGATTTAGAGGGAAATTCACTCAATGAAATTCCTCATAAAATTATTTATTTATGTCCTAAATATTTAAATAATAAAACCCCTGAACTTTATCGTGAATGGCTACAAGTTATTGATGATAGTTTAAAAGGAATGGTTGACGAATCTAATTATCATTTACCTGAAATCCAAAAAATTATTGCACATATTGAAGAAAATGATATTTCACCTGCTGAAAAATATAATATGATTGAAGAGTTCAATTCAGATGAAATTGAAACTAAAGGAATTAAAAAAGGAGTTAAAAAAGGAGTTAAAAAAGGAGTTAAAAAAGGAGTTAAAAAAGGAATTAAAAAAGGAGTTAAAAAAGGAGTTAAAAAAGGTAACTCTGAAATTGCCATAAAAATGTTAAAACAAGGATTTGATATAAAAACCATTGCTCAAGTAACTAATTTAGATGAGAAAATAATTTCTCAATTTCTTAATAAGGAATAAAATTAAATTTTTATAAGGTTTTTAAAAATGAAAAAAGAAATTATTTTATTAGGGGTTAATATTGACCATGTTGCCACACTACGCCAAGCACGAGGTACAAAGTATCCAGACCCACTTCAAGCGGCTCTAATTGCAGAACAAGCAGGGGCAGATGGTATTACGGCTCATTTACGCGAAGACCGTCGCCATATTCAAGATCGTGATATTTTTTTATTAACAGATAGAATTCATAGTCGTTTGAACTTAGAAATGGCAGTGACTGATGAAATGATTGCTATTGCTCAAAAAGTTAAGCCTTATGCCTGTTGTCTTGTGCCTGAAAAACGTGAAGAATTAACCACTGAAGGCGGTTTAGATGTTGCTTCTCAACCTAAAAGAATGAAAGCTGCTTGTAGTAAATTAGCGGATTCAGAAATTGAAGTTTCCTTATTCATTGACCCTGAAGAAAAACAAATTGATGCCGCTAAAATAGCAGGCGCGCCCGTGATTGAATTACATACAGGAGCTTATGCTGATGCAAAAAATTCACTCATCCAAACACAAGAATTAAAGCGAATTCAACAAGCAGCTTATTATGCGCATAGCTTGGGTTTACAAGTCAATGCAGGACATGGTTTACATATTCATAATGTAGAAGAAATTTGCTATATTCCAGAAATTGTTGAACTTAATATTGGACATTCACTGATTGCACAAGCGATATTTTCAGGATTAACGCAAACTGTTAATGATTTAAAGCTTATGATGCGTCAAGCACGTTTAACTATTTAAAAGGTGAAAATTTCCACCGTGATTTAAAAATAGATAATTAAAAGGATAAGGATTATATAGATGTTTGAATTAATAAAAAGCGGGGGGTGGATAATGTTTCCTATTATTCTTTGTTCTATCACTGCAATGTCAATCATTGGTGAACGCTTTTGGTCTTTAAATCGAAAAAAAATACTTCCCCTACATTTAGTCCCTCAAATTTGGAAAGAATCTCAAGATAATCAAATTAATGAAAATACCATTCGTGGATTAAAAAATGATTCCCCTTTAGGGGTAATTCTGGCAACAGGACTTGAAAATCGTCATCATGGTCGAGAGATTATGAAATCAAGTATTGAGGAAACAGGGCGGCAAGTGGTTCATGAATTAGAACGGTTTTTAAATACCTTGGGAACTATTGCTTCAATTACTCCGCTATTAGGGTTATTAGGCACAGTCTTAGGGATGATTAAAGTCTTTGCCGCTATTATGGAAAGCGGAGTTGGAAATCCTGCCGTTTTAGCGGGTGGTATTTCAGAAGCTTTGATTACTACCGCAGCTGGGCTTACGGTGGCTATCCCTAGTTTAATTTTTCACCGTTATTTTGAACGTTTAATTGATGAATATGTGTTAAAAATGGAAGAAGAGTCGTTAAAGTTAGTTGATATTATTCACGGTGATAGAGAGTAGCGATGAATTTTCACCGAAATAAACGTCCGCCTTTAGAAATTAACTTAACCCCGATGATTGATGTGGTATTTTTGTTATTAATTTTTTTTATGGTGACCACGACTTTTACTCGTGAAACAGGGTTAAATATTAATTTGCCTGAAGCAAAAGGTCAGCAAACAAAAAAGGATCGTCTATCAATCACCCTATTAATTGATTCTAAAGGACAATATTTTATTTCAACAGAAGATGTTATGAAAGCTAAATTTATTGACTTCAAATTCACCACCTTAAAAAGAGAATTAACAAAAGCAATGGCTAACCGCCCTGAAACGCCTTTTGTTATTAGTGCGGATAATAAAACTTCGCATAAATTTGTGATTAAAGCCCTCGATATTGCTAGTCAAGTAGGTTTTAAACACATAGCTTTCGCAACTAAAGAGCCTGAGGCTATGCAATGAAAAAAATAATAGAACGTTGGTTAAATAAACTTTGGTACGAAGATTATTATATTTCCTCATGGCTATCACCTTTAGCGTATTTTTATATTGATATTGTTCGTTTTAGACGTTTTTTATACCGTAAAGGAATTTTAAAAAGTGTTAAGTTTTCTATCCCTGTGGTTATTATTGGTAATATTACTGTTGGTGGAACAGGAAAAACCCCTTTGGTTATTTGGCTGGCACAACAATTAAAACAGGCAGGTTTTAATCCTGGTATTGTTACTCGTGGTTATGGTGGAGACAATGAACATTGGCCGTTATTAGTAGATAGTAATACTAAAACTAAACAAGCTGGTGATGAAGCGGTTTTAATCGCTATTCAAACAATGTGTCCTGTTGCCGCTGCACCTTTACGCGTTGAGGCTGTACAACTTTTATTAGATAAAAAAAATTGTGATATTATTTTAGCTGATGATGGTTTACAACATTATCCGTTACAACGTGATATTGAAATAGTGGTCATTGATGGAGAGCGGCGGTTTGGAAATAATTTTTTCCTTCCTGCAGGCCCGTTGCGTGAACCTCAAGAACGAATTAAAGAAGTGGACTTTGTAGTTATTAATGGTGGAGACCCTAGTGATGATGAAATTTTAATGACATTAGTTGCCGATGTTGCAATAAACCTTGTGACTAATGAACGAAAACCCTTAGTTGAATTTAACACTCAACCTTGTCATGCGTTATCCGGTATAGGCAATCCACAGCGATTCTTTAAGATGTTAGCCACATTTGGTTTGAAGACTAAAAATCATATTTTTGCCGATCATCATCAATTTAAAGCCAGTCATCTTCAATTCAAAGATAATAGACCTATTTTAATGACGGAAAAAGATGCGGTTAAATGTCGTGAATTTGCTTCTGAAAACCATTGGTCTGTTCCTGTACAACCGCAACTTCCCGATTCTTTTTTTAATCAATTATTAACTTTAATTAAACAAAAACATGGATAAAAAATTACTCGATATTCTTGCTTGCCCTACATGCAAAAGCCCACTGATTTATAATCAATCACAACAAGAACTCTTATGTAAAGCGGATGGGCTTGCTTTTCCTATTGATGATGATATTCCCGTGATGTTAATAGATGAAGCCAGAACACTATCACCAGATGAAGTCGATGCTTTGCGTACCAATGAATAAATTCAACGTTGTTATTCCTGCGCGTTATGGTTCAACACGTCTACCAGGTAAACCGTTACTCAATATAGCGGGTAAACCGATGATAGCTCATGTTTGTGAACGCGCGTTAGAGGCTAATGCGGAGCAAGTTGTTGTTGCTACTGATGATGAGAATATTTATGATGCCGTAGATAAATTAGGCATAAAAGTGGTAATGACTGACAAAAATCATCAGAGTGGAACTGAACGTATTGCAGAAGTTGCAACCATTCTTGATTGGGATAGTGAGGTAATTATTGTTAATGTCCAAGGTGATGAGCCTTTAATTCCTGCCACTTATATTCATGAGGTAGCAACGGCATTAGCCGCACAGTCACGCGCAGGTATAGCAACACTCGCAGCTAAAATTGATTCTGTCGATGAGGTATTTAATCCAAATGCGGTAAAAGTTGTCACCGATAAAAAAGGCTATGCACTTTATTTTAGTCGCGCACCTATTCCTTGGGATAGAGATCATTTTAGTCATGATTCCAAAACTTTATCCGCGATGCCTTATCTACGTCATGTTGGTATTTATGCTTATACCGTTAACTTTTTAAAAAATTATTGTCAATGGACTCCATCTGCTTTAGAGTCTGTTGAATCTTTGGAGCAACTTAGAATTTTATGGCAAGGTGAATCAATATTAGTAAAAACAGTTATTAAAGCGCCAGAGGCAGGGGTTGATACCGCAGAAGATTTAGTTAGAGTTGAAGCGTTTCTTGCGGCTAACGTGATACCGATAAAAGTTTGAATAATAATTTTTTATTTACTAGCTAGGCGTTTTGCTTGAAAGAAATTACTCAATAATACCGATGTATCAGCCTCTAAAATACCACCTATCCAACTAACCGAATGATTTAAAAAAGGTGCGTCTGCAAGGTGAAGTGCATGACAAACAGCCCCACGTTTAGAATCATAAGCACCAAAAACCAATCGTTGAATACGACTATGACAAATAGCCCCCATACACATCACACAAGGTTCTAAGGTTACATAGAGCGTTGTATTTATTAAGCGATAATTTTTCTGTCTTGCCCCCGCTTTTCTAATGGCAATGATTTCAGCATGGGCAGTTGGGTCGCAAGAACCAATCGGCATATTCCAGCCTTCTGCAATCAATTCATCCTCTTTCACTAATAATGCACCAACAGGCACTTCTCCTTCATTTTCAGCATGTTGGGCTAATTTAATTGCATGGCGCATCCAATCTTCATCAGTCATACTATTGCTTGACTATTAAAGTTAAAAATTCGTTCTGCTTAGGACGATGTAAAAAAAATCCTAAAAATGCCAAGCTACTAAAAATATATAAGGTATTAAAATGATCGCCAAAAATAAACATAACAAACCCAAGTAAACCAATAAAAGCCATTATTACTTGAGAAACAATAACAGTCATTAAATAACGCTTATTCATGGGTTTATTACTAGGAACTGTTTGATTAATGCGTAATTGAATATGACGAATCAAATTAGTCAATGGAAAGCTAATAATAGCAATGAAATAAAAAATACCTCTAAGTAACTCTAGTTGTTTAGCGGTCATTGATATTTGTTGCAGTTCTTGTTGAAAACCATGAGATAATAAAATATAAATAATTTGTGTAAAATACATTAGGCCAATTATAAACCATACTGTAGTAAATTTATTTTTGCTCATAAACCTATTTCTGAGATAAATTATTTTTAGAATAACTTTGTAATAAAAATATAAATAAGAAAAACACGAACTTTTTAAGATTCTAGGGTAATACAAATATTGTCGATTAATCGTGGTTTACCCAGTGTTGCTGCGGTTAAAATAACTAATTTTTTATCATTTTTATTTGCTAATAATAAATCATTTACTCGGCAAATTGAAAAATAATCAACCTTAAAGCCCGCAGTAGTTAAATACTGTTTTTGTTGTTCTTCAATTTCACGAAAATCAGACTGTTGCTGCATTATTTTATCCCTAGCATTACAAAGGGTTTGATAAAGTTTAGGCGCTATTAAGCGTTGCTGAATGGTTAAATAACTATTACGAGAACTCATAGCTAAACCATCTGATTCACGGATTATTGCTACACTTTCAACATTCACAGAAATATTTAAATCCCGAACCATTAAACGAATAACCGCTAACTGTTGAAAATCTTTTTCACCAAAAAAAATACTATCAGGGTGAACTATATTTAATAATTTACATACAATAGTAGCAACCCCTGAAAAATGCCCTATCCGTGTTTGCCCACAATGTAAATTAGAAATATCAGCAACCGTTATTATTGTTTTTGTTTGAGAATGATAAATTTCTTTGATTAATGGTAAAAATAATAAATCAACATTATTTGTAATTAAAGCCTCTATATCTTGTTGTTCCGTGTGTGGGTAATTCTCAAAATCCTCGTCTTTAGAAAATTGAGTAGGATTAACAAAAATACTGACGACAACTTTATCCGCTTTTTTTTTCGCCGCTTTGACTAATTCTAAATGACCAGCATGTAAATTACCCATGGTTGGAACAAATGCAATCGTCATTTGTTGTTGCTTCCAGTTTGTTATCGTTAATTGTAGATCTTGAATTAAATTCTGAGTTTTCATAAATATTATTACCTAAAGATATTTTTTCCACCTTCAAAAATTGCAGTCTTTTTATTAATTCATACTTTTTTTGCAGGTTTATTGTCTAACTATAATTAACAGACTTATAAAAAATAATCAATTGTAAAGTCTTAAAATCCTAATTATATGGAATTGAAGTTATTTTTATAACTTGGCATCTTAAATGCATTGAATTAGGGTAGAATTTAAAAATACCTTAACTTTTTTAAATTAATCTAATATCATAAATAAAAAACAGGAATAATCCAAATGACACAATTAAAAATAATAGCACTAGCTATTAGTTGTAGTGCAATAACTAATATAGCTGTTGCTGAATTACAAACCGATAGAGCGGTTATCAATGATTCAGCATCAAGAATATCTGCTACAGCAAATTTTCCAACTCCTGTAAGCGGTGACCTTTACGTTGCAACTCAAATTAATGGAAAATATATTTTTTTTACTGATAAAGGAGAATTTTTACCTACTGCAACACCTTTTTCTCAAAATACTGAGCATGTAGGTAAAGTCACCATACTTGATTTGCCGGCAGAAGGTTCTAGCCCAGGCCGTTATCCTTTATATCAAGTTATCACTAACCCTGGTACTGATCCGTTAGATTTTAATAATTGGGTAGGTGGGCTTGGTGGTTTAAGTAAAATTAATTTTACCATTGGTTTACCTACAGAGCAGAGTGGTGATTTTAATAATGATGGTTTTGCTGATGATGATAGCAATAAAGATGGTTTTCATGATGACGATAAAAATTATAATGGCTTTCATGATGATGATAGTGATAACGATGGCTTTCATGATGATGATAAAGATAGAAATGGTCATCGTGATAGCGAAGAAAATAATAACCTAGATCCAACAACACCAATAAATATTAATTGTTCTGGTAATGAAAGCGGGTCTGAAAATGATGGTAGCTCTGATGATAACTGCATCAATAATATTCCTACACCAGCTCCAGTACCAACAACACCTGTAAGTGGTAATTCTATTATTACAGAAGGTCTGACAGCTTACGCAAGTTGTGCGTCTTCTTCTTGTCACGGCGCTAACCCTGCTTTTAATCAAAATGGTATTTTAGATGCAAGGAATCCTAGTGCGACCATGGAAGCTATTGCAGGTAATAAAGGAGGAATGGGGGTTTTAAGTGCAATTATTACCGCAGACTCAGCAAACAAAATTTCAGCTTATTTGAACAGTTTATAGGCTGATTGGTAAGTAGATGGATGTGATGATTCTAAATTTATGAAAGTAAGATATTAGTTTATTAATTTAACCTCAGCTTCATGATATTTTTTAGCACATTGTAATCTAACTGTTTCAGGTAATGTCGGTGCTGGAGAGGTTTTATCCCAAGCTAATGATTCTAAATAATCACGAATATATTGTTTATCAAAACTAGGTGGGCTTATTCCCACTTGATACTGGTCTGCAGGCCAAAATCTAGAGGAATCAGGAGTTAATACTTCATCAATTAAATATAATTTATTTTCATTATCAACCCCAAATTCAAATTTAGTATCGGCAATAATAATTCCGCGTTCTTGTGCATAACTTGCCGCTTCAATATAAAGTTTAAGGCTTATATCTCTAACTTTCTCTGCCATTTCTAAGCCTAATAACTCGACAGTTTTATCAAAACTAATATTTTCATCATGCTTACCTATATTAGCTTTACTTGATGGCGTATAAATAGCCTTTGGTAATTGCTGTGCTTGTTGCAAATTTTCTACTAATTGAATCCCACATACCTCGCCTGTTTTTTGGTAATCTTTCCAACCAGAGCCAATTAAATAACCACGTACAATTGCCTCTACTGGTAAGGGTTTTAAGCGTTTAACAACAACAGCACGACCTTTTACTTGAGCAATATCATCTGCATTATCCATAACTTCTTCTAAACTTATATCAACTAAATGATTAGCAATTAAAGATTGAGTTTTATAAAACCAAAAATTAGAAACATTGGTTAATATACGCCCTTTTCCAGGAATAGGTTCAGGTAAAATCACATCAAAAGCGGATAATCTATCCGTCGTGACAATCAACATATAATTATCATTTATTTCATAAATATCACGAACTTTTCCTTTAGTGCGTAAACTTAAGCAAGATAAGGAGGATTCGTAAAGAGCATCTGGGGTATTCATAAATTTTCTCGGTGTTTTTAAGTATAATTAATTTTATCATTTTTTGTAATAACTCAAAAATAGGATTTAAAAAATCATGTATCATCAACTGTTCTTTGATTTTTACCTATCAATAGGTATAATTTGGAGCTATTAACAAAACTACTACTTAGGTTTTGCGATGAACGGTATTATTGGTCATCAAGTTAATAATTCTTAAATATATTCTTTTTCTCAATTTATAAACATTATTTTTAATTGGCAGTAAATATCAAATAGATAAGCACTACTAAAGTTTATAAAACTTTACTTTTCAACTTTACTCATTAGGTTAAACATGAAAAAAATAGTTTCGACCACCATTACATCAATAGGCGTTGCATTACTTGTTAGTGCTTGTGTTCCAACGACAACAACTGGGGTTTTAAATAGTATAACTTCAGTAGCAACAGGGTCTACAGGGTCTACAGGGTCTACAGGTGGAACTCTAAATTCAACAGCAGGTGGGATAACAGGTTCTTCATCAGCAGTTACTTATGAAAATAAGACCTATGGCTTCTCTTTTACCATTCCTGCAGGTTGGTCAAAACAAAATGGCGAAGCTGACTCTGATAGCGTCTTATTTATGCAAGCTCCTATTAGTAATTCTTGTAGTTTTCAATTCCATATTACGCCGATGCGGAAAAGTTTTCCAGCTGCAGCATCAGTTAGAGCCTCATTAAAAGCAGCTAAAGAAGATATTGGAATTAAGAAGTTACTTTCTGCAAAACGTCGTAATGATAAAGGTACAAGTAAAAAAAGAGGGGTTATTGGTTGGGAAGTTGTTGAAAACGGTAAAGCTGGTGGAAATCAACGCATTATTTATCAAGCTTATGATGAAAAAAACCGTTACTACAATTTAATGGGGGCTGCTAAAACTGAAAAATTTGAAACTTGCCGCCCAGAATTACGTAAAATTATTGATTCAATTAAGTTTAACTAACCGCTACTATCTAAGTATATGTAGGGTAGAATCACCTTATTCTACATTATTTTTAGCTAATGACCATTTTAGACAAAAATAAATAGCAATCAGACTAATAATAAGCCATAAACTTCCCCACAATATAGTTGAACCTCCAGTATATTCTGCCAACATATACGCATCTGATTTCAAATGCGCTCGAAAAATCGTATCACTATAAATATCTAATGGTACATATAGCATACTAGTTAATCCTAATAATCGTAATAAGAAATCGTTATAACTATTGTCTAAAAAACGCGCAATAACTAACATTCCCATGCCCGAAGTCAGTCCAAATAACCAACTAAAACTAGAGCTTGATAACAAAACTGTTATCAAAATAATACTAACTCCCAAGCAGCCCATTAATACTTTATCGTATAAAGTTTGTACACTCGCAATATAAATCATCAACCCCCATAACAGTGACCCCAAATAACCTGAACTTAGAATAATAAAACGATTACCTCCTTTAGAAATAACATGACCGCCTTGTTCATGATTAATCACAAATTCTTTAACTTCACCACCAGTTAATACCGTGGCCAAAGCATGGGAAGATTCATGAAAAAAGACCACTAATAATTTCAATGGATAAAGAATAGGATATTCCCAAAAATAAGTAATTAATCCTAATAAAATAATTAAATAAGCAAGTTGTTTCATTTAGATTTTACTCTGCGGTATGAAAATCTCTTAAAGCAGTTTTAAAGCTATTAATCGGTGAAATGATCGAGTTAATCATCACAATAGCAAGGCCTATCGCATAAATAAAAGATAGTCCATTTTCTGTTCCCCACCAGAGATAACTACTAAAACCACTGGCAACAGCAACCGACGTGGTTGAACGAATAATTAATAGAGTAAAATTATTAGGTGAAATATTAGAACTATTAATAAAACCAAAAATTAATGCACCTAAATAAAGTACAAATAAAGTTTGCTCAATAACACCTTCAATAGGAATAGCCATTTCATGAAGAGCAATAAGAGCTATAATGATGACAAAATTCCAAGGTAAAGCGGTGATAAAACCCATGGTTTAATTCCTATAAAAACTTGATAAATTGGCTATAATTATAGCAACTGGTTAATATTTATTTATTTTTCTATGTTCATGCGAGTATCTAAAACTATAATAAGTTGAATTTATAGATTATTTTATAAAATAATCTAAACAAGCTACAATTAAATAACCATAAATTATTATAAATACCCTAAATCTTAATGCTAAATTTTATTCTTGGATTATGACAAATGAAGCTTAAATTTTTTTTAAAATCTCTCTTTCTAGTTTGGTTATGTATTGGAGCTATGTCTGTCGCTTATAGTGATGACATAATTCAATCACCTATTGTTTCGATGACCATGCCTAAATTAAGAAATGTGTTGCGTGGACAATTAAGAGCCAGACGATTCACCATTATTTCGGCGGGATTATCAGGAAAATTAGTCAGTTTTCCAGTTACACATGGACAACGAATCAGTAAAGGTCAGAAAATAGCCAAGTTTGATTGCCGAATGGAAACGGCAGCAAAAGCAATAGTCGTTGCTAAACTGAGCGCCGCGCAAAGCAAACTTGCTGTTAATACCAAGTTAGCTAGTTATAAAAATATTAGTTTATTAGATGTAACCTTGTCAAAATCCGAGGTTGCAATTCAAAAAGCCGAATTAAATCAAACTTTAGCTGTATTAGCTAATTGTACAATTAAAGCTCCTTTTTCGGCAATCATTTCTAATAAAATAGCCCAAGCATATCAATATGTAAAAGAAGGTGAGCCTTTGCTGGAACTTATTGATACAACTAGTCTTGAAATTGAAATGGTTATTCCTTCGCGACGATTAAAAACAATACCTAAGGGTACGGTGTTTTCAATTAAATTAGATGAATATCCAACGCCTATCAAAGCTAAAATTGATCGTAATGTGGGAACAATTGATCCTGTCAGCCAAACTATTCGTGTCATTGGAAAATTAATTGATCATCCGAAGGCATTATTACCAGGTATGAGCGGTGAGATAAAATTTACAACGGTTAAGAGTCCTACTGATGTCAACAATAAAAAATAATCTCGCTATTGCTGATATTTTACTATTACAACAACAATTACGCAGTAAAATTACTTTAACTGAGTTAGGTTATTTTTTAGTCAATGACAGTCAAAAAATTGCCCCTTACCAAATCGCAGTTTTTTACCGTCATTTTCGTGGTTATAAGAAAATTGAAGCAATTTCAGGCATCCCCACTCCTGTTAAAGAAGCCCCTTTTTATATTTGGCTTAAATCCCTGTGTAAACTCATTAGCTCAAAAAATTTAATTGAGCCGTCAATTATTAATAAAGAGCATAATATTTGTCGTTTTACTAATGAACAACTAACAAGCTGGGATGAATTTTTACCACCTGAAGTTTTATGGTTACCATTATTATCTGCCGATGGTGAATATTTAGGAGGGTTGTTATTAGCCCGATTAGAAATCTGGCAAACAGATGAATTAAGATTGTTAGATTATTGGCGAAATGCAGTTTCACATTCAGTTGAATTATTATTTCATAAAAAACATTCCATTTTTAGTGGGTTAAAACAAGTAAAAACTATCATTTGGGTTGTTTTAGCGACTGGACTAATTGCTATTTTATTTATTCCTGTCACCTTATCAGTGTTAGCCCAAGCCGAGGTTGTCCCAAAAGATCCAATTGTTGTTCGCGCTCCATTAACAGGTGTTATTAGTAAAGTTTTTGCTTTGCCTAATAAAACCGTCGCTAAAAATTCTTTACTTATTAGTTTAGATGATACCGAACTACAATCACGTATTGATGTCGCTACACAAGAACTTGAAATTGCTAAAGCGGAATATAGACGTACAGAACAAAGCTCGGTATTAGATAATAATGCCTCGGCGGAAATCCCCATGTTAGCGGCACGAATTGAACAACGTAATGCTGAGGTTAATTATATAAAATCATTATTAAGACGAATTACTATTCATGCAGAAGCATCAGGAATAGCGATTGTTCCAGATGCTTATGAATTAGAAGGCAAACCTGTTCAACTGGGCGAACGTTTATTGACTATTGCCAAAGAAAATTCTGCTGAACTGGAAATGTGGCTTGCTGTCGGTGATAGTATTAAATTACCTAAACAGGCTAAAATTGATTTATTTTTAAATGTTTCCCCTGAAATTTCTCATCCAGCGCATTTATCTTATGTTAATTTTCAAGCAGAAGTATCTCCTGATGGTTTATTTGCTTTTAGAGCTAGAGCTAATTTTTTATCAACTGATAAAATGCCACGAATAGGACTACGAGGCACAGCAAAAATTTATGGTCGGCAAGTTCCACTTTATTATTATTTATTTAGACGACCTTTTGCTGCGGTGAGACAATGGCTGGGAGTTTAGATAGCGAGATACCGCAACCACAAAAACTACCACCGCCAAAATTACGTCAAGAACTTAACTTATACCCTGCGGAAGCGGATTTAGATGGCTCACCATCATGGATGTTACACGACCCTTTAAGCAATCGCCATTTTCGGATTGGTGAGTTAGAAATGAATTTATTGCTATTTTGTGGTCAGGGAGATGAGGAGAAAATCGCCCAATTAGCCACACTTAAAATGGGTTATGAGGTCACTATTGAAGAAGTCAGGCAATTATTTGCCTTTTTAAGACTCAATAATTTAGCCTTAGGTGATGATAGTCAAAAAAACTGGTATTCACAACAGCACTTAAAAACTAAACAAAAAGGTTGGTTAAGTTATTTAGCCAAAAGTTATTTGTTTTTTAGAATTCCTTTTTGGAAACCCGACCTCTTTTTAAGTAACACTATTCATTATGTAGCTTGGCTAGGAACAACACCTGTTTTTATGTTTTTAGGATTATTAATGTGGGTGGGTTTATTTCTAGCCTTTAGACAAATTGATGCGTTTATTAGCACATTTTTACATTTTTTTAACAGTGAAGGATTTGGCGTTTACATTTTAGCTTTAGGGTTTATTAAATTATTTCATGAATTAGGTCATGCCTATACCGCTAAAAAAATGGGCTGTAAAGTTCCGATTATTGGCGTTGCTTTTTTAGTTGCTTGGCCGGTGTTATATACGGACACCAGTGATGCGTGGAAACTAAATTCTCGCCGAAAGCGGATGAAAATTGGTATAGCAGGTATT
Source organism: Methylococcaceae bacterium (assembly GCA_030627205.1). GTDB lineage: Bacteria > Pseudomonadota > Gammaproteobacteria > Methylococcales > Methylomonadaceae > WTBX01. The sequence continues at coordinate 44,624 of DAOUSN010000006.1, read as the reverse complement.
GCCGTTGAACTTGCGATTGCGATTATTTGCCTTTTTTGTTGGAGTCTTGCCGCCGACGGAATGCTTAAAAGTGTCTTCTTTTTATTGGCAACCACCACTTGGATTATGAGTGTTTTGGTTAATTTCAATCCATTGATGCGCTTTGATGGCTATTATTTAATGTCTGATTGGTTGCGAATTCCTAATTTAGAATCACGTGCCTTTGCGATGGCAAAATGGTGGTTAAGAGAAAAATTATTCGGTTTAAATTTTACTCCACCAGAAACCATAAAAATGAAACTAGTGGGGTTTTCTTTTGCCGTTTGGACTTATAGGTTTTTTTTATTTTTAGGGATAGCAACCTTAGTTTATTTCTTTTTCTTTAAGGTTCTAGGAATTATTTTATTTTTAATTGAAATTATCTATTTTATTTTGCGTCCATTATTTAATGAATTAAAACACTGGCAAAAATTTTGGTCACAGGTACACTGGAATAAAGCCACATTACGCAGTAGTATGTTATTACTTATATTAATTAGCCTCGCATTTATTCCATGGCGTAGTTCTATCGAAGTAGCAGGTTTTATTAAAGCACGTTATACCCCCGTGTATGCACCTGTATCAGGTAAAATAACGCGTATCGAAATAAAAAATAATGATAGAGTAAAAAAAGGCTCTTTATTAATTGAAATGGAAGCTCCTGAACTTAGTTATGAAACCCAGCAAGTCGAACGGCGTTATCAAGAATTAAGTTGGCAACGTGCTTTTTTGGGATTTAATAAAAAAATGCGCCAAGAAGCGTTGATTGTTAGTAGTAGCTTGATTACTCAAAATCAACGTTTGCGGAGTTTATTAAAAAAACAACGTAAATTAAAATTACTCTCATCTAAAAATGGCATAGTTGCTGATAAAATCCAAAATATTAAAGTGGGAAATTGGATTAGTGAAGGCACACAACTATTAGCGATTTTAGAAAAAGATGAATTTGAGGTAATTGCTTATCTTCAAGAAGAGTATTTATCACGTCTTGATATTGGAGTTAAAGGTTATTTTTACTCAGAACGCGGAAATTTTCCTGTTGTTAGTGTGGAGTTGATGGAAATTGAAGGAATATCAGTAAGAGCAATGAATAGCTTGTATTCTGCTTCATTGTTTGGGGGGAACGTTGCGGTGCGAGAAAATAATGAAAAAGAATTACTACCAGTGATTAGTGTTTATAAAATTCGTTTAAAACTTTCTGAGCCACTTAGTGATTTACAACGAGTTAGACGAGGAACGGTAGTATTACAAGGTGATTCTAAAAGTTTTTTTAAACGTATTCAAAATAGTTTTTACGCGTTATTTAGGCGTGAAAGTGGCTTTTAATTAATCTAACATTATCAAGTGAATTTTAACGACTCAAATTGATAGGCAAACTCTCCGTTAGTCACACTAACATGAACTTGTTCTATCATCTTTCCTTCCATCATTCGAGTTAAAAATTCGGTACTAATACTAGGAAGCATAGTATTAGTTAATATTGTATCAATCATCCGCCCACCGCTTTCAAGTTCAGTACATCGCTCACAAATTAATTTAATCACATCATCATCATAACTAAACGGTATTTTATGATTTTCCATAATACGCTGTTCAATACGTCCTAATTGTAATTTAGTAATTGCGGTAATCATCTCATCATTTAATGGATAATAGGGAATCACCACCAAACGACCCAATAAAGCAGGAGGAAAAACTTGTAACAAAGGAGTTCGTAACTCTTTAGAAATCCTTTCTGGCTCAGGTATTAAATCTGAATTTGCACATAAATCACTAATTAACTCTGTGCCTACATTAGTTGTTAGTAAGATAAGGGTATTTGTAAAATCAATAACTCGCCCTTCCCCATCTTCCATCCAGCCTTTATCAAACACTTGAAAGAAAATTTCATGAACATCAGAATGTGCTTTTTCGATTTCATCTAATAACACCACCGAATAAGGTCTTCTCCTAACGGCTTCTGTTAATACTCCTCCTTCGCCATAACCAACATAACCTGGGGGCGCACCTTTTAAACTTGAAACCGTATGAGCTTCTTGATATTCGCTCATGTTAATAGTGATAATATTCTGTTCACCACCATACAAGGTTTCAGCTAACGCTAACGCCGTTTCAGTTTTACCCACACCAGAGGTTCCAGCTAACATAAATACGCCAACTGGTTTGTTGGGATTATCTAAACCTGCTCGTGAGGTCTGGATTCGTTTAGCAATCATTTCTAAAGCATGACGCTGACCAATGATGCGTTTTTCAATATTATCAGCAAGGTTAAGAATATTTTCGACTTCATTTTTAACCATTTTACCAACAGGAATACCAGTCCAATCACCAACTACTGTTGCTACCGCTTGATAATCAACATTGGGAAAAATCAGTGGTGATTCACCTTGAAACTCATGCAATTGTGCCTGCAAAGTTTTTAAATCCTTTAACAAAGTATCACTATCGATAGAATTTATTTCGAGTTCTTTAAGCTCGTTCACCGTTTTTTCTAACTCATTTCCAGTGTTTTCAACTTTAATTGTTTGCTGGTGTAATTGTTTGCGTAATTCTAAAATTTTAGTGACTAAATCCCGTTCAGTATTCCAACGTTCTTCTAAACTTTCTAATCGTTGGGTTTCAGAAACTAATTTTTCAGTCGTAAGTGTTTCTCGTTCTAAAATATCAATACCGATAACTTTTTCTTTAGCGATAATTTTTAGTTCCGTGCTTAAAGCATCAATACGTTTACGACAATCATCAACTTCTGCAGGAACAGCCTGTTGAGAAATAGCAACCCTTGCACATGCTGTGTCTAATAAACTGACTGATTTATCAGGCAATTGTCGTGCAGGAATATAGCGATGGGACAAAGTAACAGCAGCCTTTAAAGACTCATCTAATATCTGTACTTGATGATGTTTTTCCATGACTGAGGCAATACCACGCATCATTAAAATCGCTTTTTCTTCACTAGGTTCATTAACTTGAACCACTTCAAAACGCCTGGTTAACGCGGAGTCTTTTTCAATATATTTTTTATATTCAGCCCAAGTAGTTGCTGCAATCGTGCGTAATGTTCCACGTGCTAAGGCTGGTTTTAACAGGTTTGCAGCATCGCCAGTACCAGCCGTACCACCTGCACCAACTAAAGTATGGGCTTCATCAATAAACAGGATAATCGGTTTTTCAGAAGCTTGAACCTCATCAATCACTTGGCGAAGACGATTTTCAAATTCACCTTTCATACTCGCCCCTGCTTGCAACAACACTATGTCTAACGTAAGTAAAGTGACATCTTTTAAACTAGGTGGCACATCACCTGCAATAATTTTTTGGGCTAAACCTTCAACGATGGCTGTTTTACCAACCCCTGCTTCTCCCGTCAGAATGGGATTATTTTGACGGCGGCGCATTAAAATATCAATCACTTGGCGAATTTCTTCATCGCGGCCAACAATAGGATCCATTTCACCTTTTTTAGCTTGTGCGGTTAAATCAACCGTGAATCGTTGTAATGCTTCCTGTCTACCCATTTGCGTTGCAGGAATTGCACCACTTACTTCACCGGGTGTTGTTCCGTTGCTAATATTTGAACCATCTTGAGCCAGTAAGTTTTCTTCAGGTGAGCTACTGACTATTTCATCAAAACAATCAGTTAAGGTTTCTAATTTAATTTTATCGAATTCTTTAGAAATAGAATATAGCGCATTTTTTAAATCACGATCTTTTAAAATACCTACAATCAAATGCCCTGAACGTACCTGAGATTCACCAAATAATAACGTTCCAAATAGCCAACCACTTTTAACCGCTTCTTCTACATGAGATGATAAATCAGAAATAGAAGTAGAACCACGTGGTAATAAATCTAAAAAATTGGTGAAATCTTTAGCAATAATTGAGGGAGATAAATTAAATTGTTTAATGATTTGATGTAAATCAGAATCTTGTAATTGTAAAAGTTGATGTAACCAATGTACTAATTCAACATAGGGATTACCACGTAACTTACAAAAAACTGCTGCTCCTTCCATAGATTTATAACAAACACTATTTAATTTTCCAAACAATGCAATACGACTAATATCAGACATAAGATTTTCCTAATCAATGGCACGCCCGAGACGATTCGAACGTCCGACCTCACCCTCCGGAGGGGTGCACTCTATCCATCTGAGCTACGGGCGCGTGACATGAAGTGACCTATTCTAACCGATTATAAAAATAATTACGATAACATTGTTTTTATATGAGCTAAACTTGCTTTACCTCGCTGTTTAACTTTTTCAGGATTAATTGGATTTTTAGCTGTCCACTCTAAGTCTTCTTTAGGTAATTCATCCAAAAAACGACTAGGCTTTGTTTCCAATACTTCCCCATAACGTTTACGATGCGTACAGTAACTAAAGGTACAACTCCGTTGCGCCCTAGTAATTCCAACATAAGCAAGGCGACGTTCTTCTTCAATATTATTAGTGTCAATACTATTTTGATGAGGTAATAAATTCTCTTCCATCCCAATTAAAAAAACATGTGGAAATTCTAATCCTTTTGCAGCATGTAGAGTCATTAAACTCACTTGCTCATTAGATTTATCTTCTTCTTGGCGTTCTAATATATCTAACAGCATAACTTTAGCAACTACCTCTGATAATGATTTTTCAGCTTCACCATCATTTGGTTTTCCCATGCGTTTTAACCAGTCAACCAAATCGGTCACATTTTTTTGCTGACGTTTTGCGGCTTCAGGGGTCTTGCTATTTTCTTTTAACCATTGCTCATAACCTATATCATTTAATATGGTATTAATCATCGTTAAATTATTGCTCCGTTTTATTGATTCTGCCGTACTTAATACCCATTTACAAAACTTATTTAATCGTACTACTGCTTTTTCAGGTAATTTTTGTGATAAACCTAACTCAAAACAAGCCGAAAATAAACTAATTTGACGTTCATTAGCATACACGCCTAATTTTTCTAAAGTAGTGGGGCCGATTTCTCGTCTAGGAGTATTCACTACTCTTAAAAATGCCGCATCATCATCCTGATTAATAAATAAACGCAAATAGCCCATGACATCTTTGACTTCGCTATAAGAAAAAAATGAAGTACTACCGCTAATAAAATAAGGGATATTATTTTCACGTAAACAATGTTCAAATAAACGGGATTGGTGATTGCCTCTGTATAAAATTGCATAATCGTGGTATTGACCACCTTGATGAAATTTATGATGAATAATTTCAGAAACTACTTGTTGAGCTTCAGTTAGTTCATCTTTATGAGTCAATACCTTAAGCTCGTCCCCATAACCCAACTTACTCCATAATCGCTTTTCAAATTCATGTGGATTATTTGCAATCAAATGGTTAGCAACTTTTAAAATTCGTCCCATTGAACGATAGTTTTGCTCTAATTTAATAACTTTTAAACGTGGGTAATCTTGTTGTAGCTGGGATAGATTTTCAGGTTGCGCCCCACGCCAAGCATAAATTGACTGGTCGTCATCACCGACAACGGTAAAACGCCCTAAATTACCCGCAAGTAAACGCACCAATTCGTATTGGGTAATATTGGTATCCTGATATTCATCAACAAGTAAATAGCGAATTTTATTTCGCCATTTTTCTAAAATTTCTGTAAATTGTTTAAATAATAAAACTGGTAATAAAATTAAATCATCAAAATCAACGGCGTTATAAGCCTTTAAATTATGATTGTAAGCGTGATACAAACTAGCTACATCTATAGTTAAGATGTCAGCATGATTACTTGCCTGCTCTGGAGTAATAAGCGCATTTTTCCATGAACCAATTTGAGTCGAATAATTATCTATCTCATCAATATCGCAACTAGCAACTCCTTGATTAATTAAATTTTTTAATAGGGTCTTTTTATCAGATTCGTCAAATAATGTAATCCCTGATTTATATTCTAAAATTTTATGTTCACGGCGTAAAATATCTAACCCTAATGAATGAAATGTTGACACCCGTAAACCGCGACTTTGTTGACTATCTAATAATTTTTCAACCCGTGATTTCATTTCACGGGCAGCTTTATTGGTAAAAGTGAGTGCAGCAATATGCCGAGCAGCTAAACCTTTATTAACTAAATAAGCAATTTTTTCAGTAATAACTCGGGTTTTACCGCTGCCAGCTCCTGCAAGTACTAATAAAGGGTGTTCGGTAATTTTAACAGCAGCTTGTTGTTGAGGATTGAGTTTAGGCATATTTAATTTATTGAATACTAAAGTGTCAACTGAAAATAAAAATAACAAACATAAATTATTGTGTTATTAAGATAACCTAAATCAATGATTAAATTTACTTAATTATTAAAAATAAGTTATTATATTAATCAAGATTAAGTTTTAAGTTTGTTATTATTTGCTTATTTAAGAAAATTATAAGCTTTTGATAAAAAATTATTCATTTTTTGACCAAATATATAATAAAATCATTACTTAATGATATATTTTTTAACATTTAATAACTAAAGGTAGTTACATGAGAACAAAAGAGATTATTGCAACAAGTTTAATAAGTTTAGCTTTATTATCAGGCTGTGACAGTGGTAGTCAACCTACTGATACAAGTGCAACTGAAACTGAAACAACTGAGTTAGTAGCCCCTGTTGTTGCACCTGAAACCACAGGTGCGGCAGTTACTACAATAACAGATGCAGTTGATTCAGCAGCTAAAGTAACAACTGAGACTACTGAGAATGTAGCAGATGTTACAACAAATGCAGTTGATGCAGCAAAGGCTGCTGTAACTGAAGCTGTTGATTCAGCAGCAACTTCAACAGCAGAAGCAGTAGAAGCTATATCAGAAACAGCAACAGAAGCTAAAGATGCAGCAGAAGAAGCAGTAACAGAAGCAGTAACAGAAGAAGCATCTCCAACTGAATAATTCAATAATTCAATAAGTTATACAATAGTAAACCGACACTATGTTTTAGTGCCGGTTTTTTTATGTGTAAATGATACTGTAAAAATAATAACAATAGAATTTAAAGATGAAAATGTAGATACAAGTCTTAAATGGCACGCATTAAATGCAATTAATGCCAAATAATCAAGCATTACAAAACAAATCTCTATCCTCTCACACTAATTTTTAATGCGGCAACAATAGCAAAGGGAGCAAGCATAATACTTACAACTAAAATTGCAGCTAAAAGTGCTAAATAGCCATCAATAGACATTCCCATTGTTCCTGCTTGTACTGTTCCTGCCCCAAAAATGAGGACAGGAACATATAATGGTAAAACTAATAAAGAGATTAAAACCCCGCCTTTGCGTAATCCAACGGTTAATCCTGCTCCAATTGCCCCTATTAAGCTTAATGTGGGCGTACCGAGTAACAAACTCATCACTAAAGAAAATAACCCTTCAGCAGGCAAGAATAACATTAACGCAAGTAGTGGTGACATTAGCGCGAGACAAAACCCACTAATTAACCAATGACTTAATACTTTTGCTAACACTAATAAGACTAATGGTTGCGGGCTAACCAACATTTGTTCTAACGACCCATCATCAAAATCAGTCCGAAAAATACTATCAACTGATAATAGACTTGCTAATAATGCTGCTACCCAAATAACCCCCGGTGCAACTTCTGCAAGAAATTTAGGTTCAGGACTAATTCCTAATGGAAACATCACTGCGACCATTAAAAAAAACGCTAATGGATTAACTATCTCATTACGGTGTCTAAAACTAAGGAGCAAGTCACGTTTCATTGCTGCAAAAAAAAATTGCATTATGCTCCCTTTTCATTATCTAAATTAAGTCGGCGCAAGGTTTGTTGCGGAATTTTAAGCTCATGGTGTGTCGTTAAAATAACTGCCCCACCTGTTTGTACATGTTCGGCAATTAACGCTTCTTTTTCAGCAACTCCTTTTTTATCTAATGCAGTAAATGGTTCATCTAAAATCCATAAAGGTGCAGAGCTTAAATATAAACGTGCTAACCCAACCCTGCGTTGTTGACCTGCAGATAAGCTATGACAAGGAACATCTTCATAACCGTAAAGACCAACTTTTTTTAATGCTTGATAAATGCTTAGTTTATTTAAATGAGAAGACAGGCATATCATCCATGCTAAATTTTCTTCAGGCGTTAATGCCGCTTTTACACCAGTTAAATGACCAACATAAAGCATCTTGTGGTAATAGTCTTCGCGAACATCATTTAAAGGTTGTTTTTGCCATAATATTTCCCCCTCAAAGGCATCTAATAAGCCAGATAAAATTCTAAGTAAAGTCGTTTTACCACTCCCATTTTCACCTTCAATTTGCAACACTTCACCTGTTTCAATTTTAAAATTAAGTTGCTTAAATAAAATACGTTCATCACGCTCACAAAATAAATTATTAACTTCTAACATGCTTGTTATTTATTATCCATACTACGTTTTTTAAGTAATTACCGTAGGTTCAAGCAGTCCAGTACGTTGCTTAATTTCACTAAATTTTTCTGCTAATTTAATTAATTCAGCTAACGCTTGTTGTGGTTTTTGTTGATGACTACTACTATCTTTTACAAATTTTTCTAAGTAAATTCGCAAAGTTGCACCGACAGTCCCCGTTCCTGATAATCTAAAAACAATCCGTGAGCCATTTTTAAAGCCAATCCTAATGCCTTGTTGATCGCTAATACTGTTATCAATTGGATCTTGATAGCTAAACTCATCAGCATAGTCCACGGCATAATCACCAAAAATTTTTTCTTTCAATGTCGGTAATAATTGACGTAAATGCTTAAATATTTCATTGGCTACATTACTATCAACGGCTTCATAATCATGACGACTGTAAATATCTCGACCAAATCGTTGCCAGTGTTCATGGACAATCTCAATAACAGATTGTCGTTTTTTAGCAATTAAGTTTAACCAAAATAATACTGCCCATAAACCATCTTTTTCACGAACATGATTAGAGCCTGAACCAAAACTTTCTTCACCACAAATAGTGATTTTATCAGCATCTAATAAATTTCCAAAAAATTTCCAACCTGTTGGAGTTTCAAAACAAGGTAAATTATAAGCAGCAGCAACACGATCAACAGCTTGACTCGTTGGCATTGAACGTGCAACTCCATTAATTCCTTTGGCAAAACTAGGAATATAATGGGAATTCGCTACCATAATAGCAAGACTATCACTAGGGGTAACAAATATATTTGCTCCTAGAATCATATTGCGATCACCATCGCCATCAGAGGCTGCAGCAAAAACAGGCGCGTTATCGTTAAACATTAATTGGGCTAATTCTTTTGCATGAACTAAATTAGGATCAGGATGACCACCACCAAAATCTTCCAAAGGCTCACCATTAATTACCGTACCTACTGGTGCGCCTAACATTTCCTCAAGAATACGTTTTGCATAAGGGCCTGTAATAGCGTGCATAGCATCAAAGCATAAAGTAATATAGTTTGAACTAATGCTTTGTTTTAATAAATCAAAATCAAAAATACTTGCCATTAATTGTGCGTAATCGGTTACAGGATCAATAACTCTAATTTTAAGACCTTCAATTTCAAAGTCCGCTAGTTTATCTAAATCAATATCATTAATTTCTGCTATTTTATACTCGCTAATTTCTAAACTGTGTTTAAAAAAATCCTCGGTGTATTTTTCTGGTGCAGGCCCACCATTACTAATATTATATTTAATTCCAAAGTCTTCAGTAGCGCCACCAGGATTATGACTGGCAGATAAAATTAACCCGCCATAAGCTTTATTTTTACGAATAAGATGTGATGCGGCTGGTGTCGATAATAGTCCACCTTGACCGATAATCAGCTCGTGAAAACCATTAGCTGCGGCAATTTTAATAATAATTTGTATTGCTTCACGATTATAATAACGACCATCTCCACCTAAAACTAAACATTTTCCCTGACAATCGTCTAAACTATTAAAAATGGATTGCACAAAATTAGCTAGATAATGGCGTTGCTGAAAGATAGTGACTTTTTTTCTAAGTCCTGAGGTTCCCGGTTTTTGATCATTATAAGGGGAGCTGGCAATAGTTTTTATATTCATTGAAAAACCTTCCTGTAAAAAGAATTAAAGAGTGTAAATTACACTAAATTTATCACTAATTGTAGATTATTTATGTTAACAATGCATTCATTCAAACCAGTTTCAATCCTTTTTTTAGGATTTTGTTTGTTCTTAATCATAGCTTGTACCACTGAAAAACCTAAAAAAAAGTTAGTGGTTAAGCCACTAATAACTGAAACCATTGTGATTAAACAAAAACCAACTGAAGAAGTTAAAGCGGTAGTCGAAAATCTTTCGGTATGGTTACTTATTGATACTCAAAAAAAACGCTTAGAAGTTAAACTAGGAGAAAAAGTATTAGCAACATTTAATAAAATTGCTATTGGTCGTAAAGGGGCTGGTTTTAAACATCGGCGTGGTGATAAAATTACCCCCTTAGGAACGTATAAAATTGGTTGGATTAACCATCAAAGTTCTTTTCGTACTTTTTACGGTTTTACTTATCCCTCTATAGAGAATGCAAAAGAAGCCTTAAAAAGAGGTTTGATTTCAGACTCTATTTATTATTCCATCCTTGATGCACATTATAGCCATAAAACTCCGCCACAAAACACACCATTAGGAGGTAGAATTGGATTGCATGGATTAGGTAGCGCAAATGAACAAGTACACCGTATATGGGACTGGACAAAAGGCTGTATCGCCGTTACTAATCAGCAAATTGATGAATTAAGTCAGTGGATTGTCAAGGGAATGACCGTAAAAGTAAAATAAGACTGGAAATTAAGCTCAGAAAAAGGCAGAATTAGATGTGTTACACATTATTTTAGTTCATTAATTTTCACAAAAGGTAAAATACTATGAAAGCATTAAAATTATCAATGATTGTTCTGACAGCTAGTTTAGCAGTAGGTTGTGCAACTAACTCAGATATTGAGAATTTACAAAGTCAACTTAATACGCTAAAAACTGATGTTTCTAGTGCAAAAAGTGCTGCTAATTCGGCTAATTCAGCGGCAACTGATGCGGCGTCTAAAGCATCGGCGGCAGAAGCTGCTTCAAACCGTGCTGCACGTTCAGCTGATGAAGTTAATCAAAAACTTGATCGTATCTTAAACGGTGTAATGAAAAAATAAATTATCTCTACAGATAGTCAATAATTATTAAGGCTCGATGATAATATTATCGGGCTTTTTTTGTGGCTATCATTTAGCTAATGTGTGTATTAAAATGACTTATATAAATATTCAAAGGTGAAGTTAATATTTTCTATTGCTGGGAATCTCTAAATCGCATAAAATCAATTCTTAGGACAAACTATAATGTGGCTTTCTTATTAAATAAACATTGGCGTAGATTTTGGTACACCTAAAAAATGGTCAAATTCTAAAATACAACTGTCCCGTCTAAAGGTTTTAAGCCAAAAATAATAATTAGGAAATAAATAATGAGTAACGTACAAAAAATGATTATTGCTGTTATCGGCTGTTTTGCAGCAGGTTTTATGTTAGTCGGTACGAGTAAAGAAAAAAGTAATGAAGAGTTACAAGCAGAAGCTATGGTGAGAGCGGTTTCTGGAATGAGTCGGATGGCGAGTAAAAAATGTCCTGTTGCGATTAAAAAAGAAACAGGAACACAGGTTTATTTTGCCGCTAAAACAACTACCGATAAAGAAACTTATATGACAATGAAATGGGTTGGCGAGGAAAAAGATAATTTTAAAATAGCTACCTGTACTTTACATGTTTCTTTAGGAGGCATTTCTAAATTAGTGATTGATGATAAAATTATTATAGATAAGAATATTTAATTAAAAAAAATAAGTTAATTGTAGGTCGATCATTAACTTAACCTACAATTAGTTTAAATTAAAATTAAACTCTATTCTGCAAAAAAATGAGGTTTTTTTATCACTAATAATAAAGTGATCTAACCCTCGAATATCAAATAAAGGCAAGGATTTTTAACCATTTCTTACGGATAAACATTGGCATTTAATTAGTCTTCATTTGAAAAATAGACACTTAAAATAATAGACGATTTTTTTGATCCTTGTCATAATAATGATTATTCCCCTTAATTATTGAGGTAATCGTATTAAACAACATATTTTACTTGCTGTTAGTGGTGGAGTTGCAGCGTATAAAGCCGCTGAATTATTACGATTATTAATTAAAAATAAGCAAGAAGTTAAAGTAGTGATGACGACTTCCGCGATTCAATTTATAAGTCCTTTAACCTTTCAAGCTCTATCTGGCAACCCTGTACAAACACAGTTATTAGATACTGAGCAAGAAAATGCAATGGGGCATATCAATCTTGCACGCTGGGCAGATAAAATCATTATCGCGCCAGCAACAGCAAATATCATTGCAAAATTAGCTCATGGGATTGCAGATGATTTAGTAAGTACCTTGTGCCTTGCTGCTGAATGCCCTATTTACTTTGCTCCTGCAATGAATCAAGCAATGTGGCATAAAACTATCACCCAGACTAATATAAAATCATTACAACAACAAGGTATGCAATTAATTTCTCCAGAACAAGGTTTACAAGCCTGTGGTGAAATAGGCTGGGGACGATTATCAGAGCCAGCTACAATCTGTGATTATTTGATTAATCATCAGCTAACAATTGATAAAAGTTTAAGCGGTCTCAAATTATTAATTACTGCAGGCCCGACTCGTGAACCACTTGATCCCGTTCGATACCTCAGTAATAGAAGTTCAGGGAAAATGGGATATGCCTTAGCAGAAGCAGCTTTAGAAGCTGGAGCTATCGTTAGTTTAGTTACAGGTCCTGTGAATTTAATTGCCCCAATTGGGGTAAATTTAATTACTGTGGAAACGGCGGCGGAAATGTTTGATGCGGTTATTTCAAGAGCAACTAGTCATGATATTTATATTGGTGCGGCAGCGGTGGCGGACTATACCCCTATAAAAAAACAAACCCGAAAAATAAAAAAACAAGATCAAGAAAATAGCGTGTCCTTACAAAGAACAAAGGATATTTTAGCAACTGTTGCTTTGTTACCTAAGCGTCCTTTTGTTGTTGGTTTTGCTGCTGAAACTCATGATTTAGAAACTTATGCACTAGCAAAGCTCAACCAAAAAAAATTAGATATGATTGCTGCAAATTGGGTAGGGCATGAACAAGGTGGCTTTGAAAATGATAACAATGCTTTACAGGTTTTTTGGCATACTGGTCAAAAAAAATTACCGATGACTGATAAAAAACAATTAGCAAAACAATTAATCGCTTTAATTGTTGAGAGAAAAAAATAATAATAAACAGCCAACTGAAAATAGAACGTAATTTTTTAGGCTTGTAAAAGTCGATTTAAATTTACGATCTGCTCTTAAAAAACGTATTTAAGGAATATTAACATGGGTCGATTTTTTGGAATACTCTCACTATTTGCTGTCATAATGATTGTCGTTAGTAGTATTAGCGTATTTTGGTTATCATCATCTAATTTCAAAGATCTCCAACGAGAATCAACCCTAACTTTAGCAAAAGTTCTCGCTTATAATATTTCATCGCAGGTTAAATTACTGGAGAAAACCATTGAGAATATAGCAACTAATGATGAAGTTATCACTGCTGTTGATAGTAATGATGCCATATTAGTTGAACATATATCCAAAAAATTCCAAAATATATTACCTTATGCGTTAAAACTAAAAATTTATTTAGTGGATATTAATACCATTGATGAAACCACAAAAGATTATTTTAATTATGCAGACCTTAATTTAGTAGAAAAAACATTTAAGGGAAAACAATTATCTGCTGTACAAGGTAAAAATCAAAATAAACACCTTACTATTACTACCGCTATTAAAAAAAATAATAAAGTTATAGGGGTTATTTTAGCAAGTTTACATACTGACTTTATTTCCAATCTTTTTGATAAAACCACTATAGAAAATAATTTTGTAGCTTTAAAACAAGGTCATATTATATTAGCAGAAGCTGGTAATATTGCGCTAAAAAAGACGAAACCTCAATCCTTTAAAATAGCCAAAACACGTTGGCAACTTGATTATATGGTTGCAGCCCCCCGTGATATAAGTAACATCGGTTGGGTTATCGCTAATATTACTGCTATTAGTTTATTCACTGGTCTTGTTTGCTTTTTTTGCTATTACCGAATAAAGCTAGCATTAAAAAAAGATCAAGCGATTATTCTAAAAGCCATTAAAGATTTACTGATGGGTAAAAATATTAGTAATTGTTCTCTTAATTTAGCTGAAATGAATATTTTTATTTCAACATTAATGAAATTTAAACGTGTTTTAGACAATAAAGAACAAATTACGACTAGAAAAAAAGAACAGTTAAACACAAGCGTAGTAAGTGGGCAAATAGAGAAGAAAATAAAAGAAAAATCAAAACCTAAACAACAATTAAATCCAGATCCTAAAAAAACCCCATCTAAAAATAAAATAGAAAAACCGTTAACTATTATTAAGCCAACTGCTATTATTTTAGAAAATAATGAAGATAAATCAATTTTTAAAGCGTATGATATTTGTGGAATTGCAGGTAAGAACTTATCAAAAATAAAAGTTTATGAAATTGGTTTAGCAATAGGGACAGAGGTTAAGCAAAATGGTAGGAAAATGGTGGTAGTTGCTAAAGATGGCCGTTGCTCTAGCACAGATTTAAGCAGTGCATTAATTAAAGGTCTGATTTCAACAGGATGTAATGTTTTAGATTTAGGTGCAGTACCGACACCTCTACTGTATTTTATTACGCACCATGTAGGTGGGCGTTCAGGTGTTATGGTAACTGGCAGTCATCATCCAGCTGAGTATAACGGTTTGAAAATAGTTATTAATGGCGAAATTTTGGCAGGTGAAAAAATTCAACGCCTTCAGAAACTAATTGAAGATGAAGAATACATTACTGAAACCCTAGGAACTGTGGAAAAAAATGATGCCTATATAGAAGAATATATTGGCACGATTTGTGATGATATTTTACTAAAAAGATGCTTAAAAATTGTTGTTGATTGTGGTAATGGTGTTGGAGGAACGATTATTCCTATATTACTAGAGAGTTTAGGTTGTGAAGTGATTAAACTTTATTGTGATATAGATGGAAAATTTCCTAATCATCAGCCTGATCCCTGTAAGCCAGAAAACCTTACAGATTTAATTAAGACGGTTCAAAAGAATAAGGCAGATATAGGTCTTGCTTTTGATGGTGCTGGTAATAGACTGGGTGTGGTTGATAATTTAGGAAATATTATCTGGGCAGACCGTCAAATAATGTTATTTGCTAAACAAATCTTAGCAACTAAACCTGGCGCTGAAATTATTTATGATGTTAAATGTTCCCGCCATCTTGTTAAATATATTAAACAGCATTCTGGGAGACCGTTAATGTGGAAAACAGGTCATTCATTTCTTAAAGAAAAAATGTTGGAAACTGGAGCTGTTCTTGCTGGTGGGTTATCAGGAAATATAGCCTTTAATGACCGTTGGTTTGGTTTCGATGATGCGTTATATTCAGCCGCAAGGCTATTAGAAATTTTAGCAGCAGATAAAAGAGCCTGCCATGAAGTTTTTGCAGAACTTCCTGATAGTATTAATACTCCTGAAATATTGATTACAATGGCTGTAGGTGAAAATGTTAAATTTATGGATGAGTTTACTAAATTAGTCAACTTTCCAAACGCCCAAATTATTACTATAGATGGTTTACGAATAGAATTTGAAGATGGCTGGGCTTTAATTAGAGCCTCTAATAGTACTCCTTCTATTATGCTTAGATTTGAAGCCGATAATAAAAAAGCCCTGTTAAAAATACAAAAAAGGATTAAACATTTAATGGGCGAAATTAATGAAGGAATTAAATTTCCTTTTTAGTCATTCAGCTAATTTTATTTAGGGTTTTTTAGCCTTAAAATAAGATTTAAAATGTTAACGGATAATGAAAAAATTATGATTGCCATTTATAATCAAGACCCTGTACGTCAACAAGCGTTGACAAATTTTTTAAAGTTATGTCATGTGAAAACTTACCCTACAAAAACTACATTGATTCATGCGGGTGATATTAATGAAATGCTCTATTACATTATAAAGGGCTCAGTCTTAGTTGGTGCAGAAGATGATGATGGCAAAGAACTTATTTTGGCTTATCTTAATAAAGGGGATTTCATTGGTGAAATGGGGGTTTTCAATGGTAAAGATCCTAGAATTGTTAATGTTAAAACCCGTTGTGAATGTATTGTTGCTGAAATTACACATGATCGTATTCGTAATGTTCTAAAAAAAGAGTTACCTGAATATGCCGCTGATATTTTATTTATGATTGGCGAACAAATGGCTGAACGCCTTTTTATTACTAGTCGTAATTTTCGTGACCTTGCTTTTATGGATACTAAAGGTCGTATTGCTAGAACTTTAATTGATTTATGTAAAGAGCCTGATGCAATTACTCATCCTGATGGTATGCAGTTACATATGAGTCGTCAAGAAATTAGTCATATCGTGGGTTGTTCCAGAGAAATTGTCGGTAGAGTATTAAAAGAATTGGAAGAAAAGGGGTTAATTACCGCACATGGTAAAACTATTGTGGTTTTTGGAACAAGATAGAGGGTAAATTTCTTTGGTTAATGAGATTAATTTATGTGGTTAAAGGCTTTTCATTTAATTTTTATGGTTACCTGGTTTGCAGGATTATTTTATTTACCACGTTTATTTGTTTATCATTCCATGAGTGATGATGAGATAAGTAATGATCGTTTTAAAGTTATGGAGAGGAAGCTATTTTTTGGCATTATGACTCCTGGAATGATTATTACCGTCTTTTTTGGATTATGGATGTTAGTTGATTATGCTTGGGTAATTTATTCATCTATGGGATGGTTACATTTAAAGATATTATTATTAATAGGGTTACTAGGCTATCATTATTGTTGCTACTTATGGCTACAAGATTTTAAATATAATCGTAATCAACATAGCCATGTTTTTTATCGTTGGATTAATGAAGTTCCAGTTCTATTTTTAGTTATTATAATTATTTTAGCAGTGGTTAAACCTTTTTAATTCATTTACATTATAAATACACACTATGTCTGGAAATACAATAGGAAAATTATTCACTGTGACTAGTTTTGGTGAAAGTCACGGTATTGCTTTGGGCTGCATTGTTGATGGCTGTCCTCCGGGAATGTTGCTTTCAGAAGCTGATATTCAGCTTGATTTAGACCGCAGAAAACCAGGTACTTCAAGACACACAACTCAACGCCGTGAAGCAGATAAAGTTGAAATATTATCTGGTGTTTTTCAAGGTAAAACCACAGGAACACCTATCGGTTTATTAATTAAAAATACCGATCAACGCTCTAAAGATTATGCTGATATAGCTGAAACTTTTAGACCTGGACATGCTGATTTTACTTATCAAGCTAAATATGGTTTTCGAGATTACCGTGGTGGTGGGCGTTCGTCTGCTAGAGAGACTGCAATGCGGGTTGCCGCAGGTGCAATTGCAAAAAAATATTTAAAAGAAATTGCTGATATTCAAATTAGAGGTTATTTATCTCAATTAGGTCCAATAAAATTGAAATTAGTTAATTGGGTGGATAGAGAAAAAAGTGCCTTTTTTTCAACTGATGTTAGTAAAGAACAAGAACTTTGTGATTATATGGATGCTCTTCGCAAAGAAGGTAATTCGATTGGCGCAAAAATTAAGGTAATAGCTAGTAATGTTCCTGCGGGCTTAGGTGAACCTATCTTTGATCGTTTAGATGCCGATTTAGCGCAGGCGTTAATGAGTATTAATGCGGTAAAAGGGGTTGAAATAGGCGATGGTTTTGATTGTATTAATAGCAAGGGCACTGAGTTTAGGGATGAAATTACCCCTAAAGGATTCTTAAGTAATCATGCAGGGGGAATATTAGGCGGTATTTCCAGTGGGCAAAATATTGTGGCGAGCATTGCTTTAAAACCAACTTCAAGCCTAAGATTATCAGGACGGAGTATTAATACTAAAAATGAAGCTATTGATGTTATCACTCAAGGTAGACATGATCCTTGTGTAGGTATTAGAGCGACACCAATTGCAGAAGCAATGATGGCAATTATAATTATGGATCATTTTTTACGTCACCGAGGACAAAACAATGGTGTTGTATCAGGTTTGCCCACTTTAAAATAATAACCAGACCACTCAATTTGGTATTTTTAAGTAAATTATCTTGTTGTGCTGGATAAAATCTAATGGCTATGTAACTAACAATTGTGAATGATATTCAATGGGGATGCCAGCTAAAGCAGTATCCCCGAATTTTTTAAACAGCATTTGAAAATGACTTAAATTAGTGAATTTATCAATTTCTTTAGGTTTTTGATCCCATGGTCGAATGTCAGTTTTTTGTCCGTTATAGGCTCTCTTCTCTGGATAATTCACCTTTTTTCTTTTTTTATTTAAAATATTAAGATACTGATTCTTAAGGTCGCCAGTAGTATAATAACGAATAAAATTGCTTATTTTTTCTATCTTTGGCGACCAGAAAGGTTCGGTTTTTGCCCAGTTATAAGCTGCTTTCATCTCAGCGGTAAAGTTATCTAACGGGGGTATTGTTGTTGATTTTTTAGTAGAGAGAAAAGAAAGATTAATTGACTTATTCTGTATGCGTGGTTCGCATGGAGGAGGTGCGGTTTTTTTACTACCGAGCTGAAAAAATGAAGATTCTTTGTCTCCAGTTGTTTCCGCATTATCAGTACACAAAGTATAAACATTTGATGAGCTAACGCGCCCACTGATTTTAATGAATCCCTGATCCAATAGATCACGTAAATGTGTTTGAATAGTTCTACGTCCCATGCCTGTATCTTTTACAATACAACTGATTGATGGATAGCACTGATAATTATCATCTACACGATAAGCAAGAATTATAAGAAGATATTTTTGAATGGGTTTGTTAGGGCTTTGTTTGAATGCCCAATTTATAGCTTTAAAGCTCATGATGTTTTTCCTGTATTAAATTTTAAGCTACCCCTGTAAGTTCTAGATACGGGTGGTAGGTTGAATTAGATTAGAACTACCGAGATACAGGATACGGCGACCACAAAGGTCTCTAAAACAACCCACCATAAGGGTAAATTTTAGGCATAAAAAAAGCGCGTAACTAAAATAATGCGCTTACATGCACCTGTATTTGACTGAAGTTCTAAACCAGCCCTGATAATGAAATCAGGTAACTTTAAATATTTTTGAAGTTAGGAGCAGGATACCCTTTGAATTTTTATTTGTCAACCCGTAGCCCACAGTTATATTTAAATTAATTATTGTGATTTTTTAAAATTACTGTATAAATCTATACATCTCAGTATATTATATTGTTATATGAAAAGGAGAATGGATTATGAATTCATTACTGATGTTACGCAGTATTGATCTAAATGACCCAAGCGAACAAATGACATGGAAAAAATTTTTAAGCGAACAACAAGCATGGCTAGGATTCACCACCGAAATTAAACGCTTAGAATACGAGATTAATAAAAAAGTTTATGCTTTATTTGAATTAAAAGCCGATGAAATTAAACGTTTAGAAACCTCGCTTAATGGATGAGATTTAATAACCATCCGTATTAATTATTTATGAGATAATATTCAATTTTATCGCTTTTTATTAAATAATGTTGATACATCTTAGGACATTAGGTTGTCGCCTTAACGAAGCAGAGCTTGAAACATGGGCGCAATCTTTTCAACAAGCAGGGCATCAAATTAGTCCACAATTAGAGCAGGCAGATATAATTATTATTAATTCCTGTACCGTGACCCAAGAAGCTGCTCGTAAATCACGCCAACTTATTCGTCGCTTACATCATCAAAATCCAACTGCTAAACTAGTTGTTAGTGGTTGTTATGCAACGCTAAATAAATCCGAGGCAACCCAAATAATGGGAGTGGATTTAGTGATTAGTAATTCAGATAAATCACAATTAGTTGAAAAAACTTTATCACAATTAAATTTTGCCGCCATGCCTACAATGTCAACCGAGGCAGGTGAACATTCTCTATTCACTCGTGGCAGACAGCGGGCGTTTGTTAAGATTCAAGATGGCTGTCGTTATCGTTGTACTTTTTGTATTGTTACCGTTGCTAGAGGTGTAGAAATAAGTCGACCTATAGAAGCAATCATCAATGAAATCAATAATCTGCATCAGCAAGGCATTCATGAAGTTATTTTGACAGGGGTACATTTAGGCGGTTATGGCACAGAAATAAACCTTAATTTATCAACCTTAATTAGGAAAATTTTACAACAAACAACAATTCCTCGATTAAGACTAGGATCATTAGAACCATGGGATTTACCTAGTGATTTCTTTTCATTATTTGAAAATTCAAGACTCATGCCGCATTTGCACCTACCGTTACAAAGTGGCTGTGATAGTGTGTTAAAACGCATGGCAAGACGTTGTAATACACAAGAATTTGCTAAAATTGTTGCTAAAGCCCGTCAACAAATTGCAGGATTTAATTTAACTACTGATATTATTGTCGGTTTTCCTGGAGAAACTGAGGCTGAATGGCAGCAAAGTTTTGAGTTTATTAAACAAATAGGCTTTGGTGATTTACACATTTTTAGTTATTCACACCGAGAAGGTACAAAAGCGGCAACTTTAGCTAATCCTGTTTGTAAATCAATAAAAAAACAACGTAGCAAACAATTACATGAATTAGCCATAATTATGAAACAGCAATTTATCCAAACCCAATTAAACAAAAAGTTTTCAATTTTATGGGAAACTCCCCGAGAAGATTTAACTACTGGTGAACGCTTAATTTTAGGTTATACTCCTAATTATTTACGAGTTGCTTCTAAGGATAACTTAGAAAATACTATTTCTTTAGTCAGGTTAAAAACTGCAACAAAGACTTATATTGAAATCTCTGAAAGTTAAAGTTTAGCTGTTTCAACTCGGAATACTATATAGGGTTTTACGAATAAAGGCATAGCAGTCACGCTTACGATCACCATTAACTTTTAGACTAATAAGATCTTTGTCATAATCAACTTCAAGTAAAACTAAACAATCAAATTCATGATTATCTAAGAATAGACAATGACGACTACTTTTATTAAAATCTATTTGTGAATATAATTTGATGATAAGGTGTAATACTAGACTCTCATCTAAAAGATTATAGTAAATTTGAAAAGATAAAGCCTCATTAAGATCAAAGATTATCTCAGGTTTTTCTTCATTAAGAAGTTGAGGAATTAATATTTTATCTTGATTAATTTGGTAACAAAGATAAAATTTCTTCAGCACCTCAATTAAATACAGTTGTTCTTTTTTAGAGTATGACTTTTCATCATCTTCAGAACTTAAAATTGTTGATAAATATTTCAACTGCAAAATACCGTTGTTATTGATAATTAACTTGGAAGTAATAATTTTATATAAGCCTTTAGTAAGCCATATAGGATCAAAAATATAGTTATAACTACTTTTAAGCTCATTAAAATAAATCGTATTGCCCAAATCATGTAATAACTCTAGCAAATTTTGTTGCTGTTTTTGTGCTTTTAACCCTTGTTTATGACAAATATTAAGATAGCTATCATAAGATACACAATGTTGTTGCTGCTGTTTTTCCAATGCTTCTTTAATGCGAAAAGTACTCAAGGATAGCGATTTATTAAAAGATGGAATTTGTTTATAAGCCATTATTAATCCACGCTTGAAAACCTCTAACCCAACTCCTTGTGCAGAAGAAACTGGAAATATCCCTCGTAAACCTTTATAACGATGCAATAAATAATGACGATCTATATCATAGCTATTCTCTTCATCAAATTTATTCAAAACAATTATAATAGATGACTGTTGTCCAAAACTTTCAATCCGTTTTAACCAACGCTCCTCAAATCTACGCTTCCTATTATCAAGCACCAAGATATAAAGGCTATGTTTAGAAAAAAATAATTTATGAGTTGCTAATAAACTTTGCTCCCCTCCAAAATCCCATAAATTGACACAAAGATCATCTTGCTCCCACGAATTTATGTTAATTCCTAGTGTTTGAGATTGTGAATCATTAAATGGTAAATGACGTAACGCTTGACTTAATGATGTTTTTCCAACGTCTTTATCACCGACTAATAATACTTTAACTTTATTTAAATTATGATCTTGTAAACTATCAAAAAAATTCTTAATCGTGGTATTACCTTGCCGAATAATATCAATAGGTGGATTTTCTATAGGGTTAGCAATAACACTAATCCCTTGCCCACCATTGTTCCATTTAATCGGTAAATTTAAATTAAGAATCCACCTAGGTAACACTTTAATCTGGTTATCACTTAAATAAAGATGACTTAAATATTTTAAATCTTTCAATGCTTGGATACAATGGACTTGATTTGTTCTTAAATTAAGCTGAGTTAGTTTACTAAGATTTTTAAGAACTGATATATCACTAATCTCATTAGACTCTAAGTGTAAATGTGTTAATTCTGTTAGTTTTTCTATTGACCTTATATCATCAATCCGATTAGATCTTAAATCCAATAGTTTCAAAAAATGAAAGTTATTAATGGCGCTAATATCTTTTATTTTATTAGAATTCAAATAAAGCTGTGTTAATCCGACCAATTCAGTAAGTGGGGTTATATCACTAATGTTATTAGAACTTAAAAAAAGTTTAGTTAGCTCTTTATGTGATTTAAGTTCATTAAGATTACTAATCTTATTAAACCTTAAGTCTAGTTCAATTAAATGGCTCATCATTTTTAAAACTAATAAAGAGCTTATTCCGTTATCACTTAAGTTAAGATGAGTTAATTGATTTAATCCCACTAAAGATTCAAAATCAGCAATAACATTTGAGCTTAAATTGAGTACATTTAACTTTTTCAGGTGATACAGAGGTTTAATATTAGTAATTTTATTGGCTTGTAAATTTAGATTTTGTAAATTTTCCAGCTTTTCCAGCACGCGAATATCAGTAATTTCATTTTTTTGTAAATTCAACTCATTAAGTTGATTGAGCTTTTTTAATGGTGCTAATTCAACAATCTTATTAAGTGCTAAATTAAGCTTTCTTAGGTAAATGAATGTCTTAACAAAAGTAAAATGTGTTAGCTTATAGTTTTGTAAATTTAACCCAATAATCTGTTGTTGTTCGTCTACAGAATAGCAACCGCGAGCATTCGTATTCATAACCTCGGTTAATGCACAAGGTTTTAATTGTTCACCGATTTGTTTTTCTAGGACTTTAATAATATCTAAATCAATCATAATTGTTTAAAATCTCTGTTTAATCACACTTTTTATGCTTAAGTGTAACCTAAGCAAATAATTTTTTGAAGTTTATAAGTTCAAAATCTACTCTTTCTTATTAACCTTTAATACAGATAAATTTATGTCGATAAAAGTAACCTTAATAACCTTATTGCAATATATATTACCTCATCATTTATTATCGCAATTAATGCGTTTTTTTACCCATTGTGAACATAAAACCTGGAAAAATTTAATGATTAATAGCATTATTAAAATTTATAAGGTTAATATGGATGAGGCCAATGAGCAAGATATTAATGCTTATGCAAGTTTTAACCATTTTTTTACCCGTGAACTTAAAGAAAGCGCAAGAATAATTGTTAAATCTAGTGATAGTATTGCATCACCAGCTGATGGGGTTATTAGCCAAGCTGGCATAATTAGTCAAGGTGATATTTTTCAAGCTAAAGGTAAGAGTTTTACCGTGACTGAATTACTCGGTGGTGATAGTCAACGTGCGGTGGCTTTTAATGAAGGGGTTTTTAGCACTATTTATTTATCACCTAAAGATTATCATCGCTTACACATGCCTCTAACAGGGACATTAAAAGAAATGATTCATATACCTGGGCGTTTATTTAGTGTTAATGTTGCTACGGTAAACTCTGTTCCGCGTTTGTTTGCTCGTAATGAGCGAGTTGTGTGTATTTTTGATACTGAAGTTGGTGAAATGGCGTTGATTTTAGTCGGGGCTATTTTTGTATCCAGTATAGAAACGGTTTGGCATGGTGTGGTTACACCGCCGACTATTTCCAGCGTTCGTCACTGGCAATATACTGATGACGCGCCTTTATTGAGGAAAGGCGAGGAAATGGGGCGTTTCAATATGGGCTCTACAATTATTGTTTTATTTGCTAGAAATAAAGTTGATTGGGAGAAAAACCATCTTGCTGGTCATCCATTAGAATTAGGGCAATCAATCGGGAAATTTAAGAGTGCAGTTTAGTTTTAATGATCTCTAAACAGGCTGTTTTTTAATATAATCAATTAGGTAAGTTAAAAATATGAATCTAAATAAAATTATTTTTTCAAAAATAGATCATCATAGTGTTATTTCTGCAGATATTGAAAAATCTAAATTTTTTTATCATAACGTTCTTGGTTTAGAAATAGATCTTGAGCGTCCGAAATTAAAATATGATGGTTTGTGGTTTAAAATCTCTAAAGGGGTTGCGATTCATTGCTTGTGTTTACCTAATTATGACCCTGTAAAAGGTAGACCTGAACATGGTGGTTTAGATAGACATGTGGCTTTAAGAACCCATGATCTCACCCCGTTAATAACCAGATTAGAAGTCTATCAGGTTTTTTACAGTAAAAGCAAATCAGGACGAGCTGCTATCTTTTTTAGAGACCCTGATGGTAATGCAATAGAAGTGATTGAAAATGAATAATTTATTAAAATGAAATATTCTTGTCAGTAATAACTTATTTTTTAACCTTGATAAATGGAACTATAAATGCTAAATAAAGCATGTACTTATGTAATCTTTGGAGCAACGGGAAATTTATCTCGTGTCAAATTAATGCCCGCTCTTTACCACTTAGAAATGGAAAATCGCTTACCTCAAGGAAGTAAAATCTTGGCGATAGGGAGACGTGACTGGGATAATGATAAATTAATCACCGAAGCTCGTGAAATGATTGATGCAAAAGCTCGAGGTGGCTTAGATGAGGATGTTTTTCAACGTTTCTCTGAAAAATTATCCTATGCAAAAGTCAATATTGATGAAGCTGATGATTATTTAAAACTCGCTAAAGAGTTAAATAATAGTGGTGATTTTCCCAGTAATATGGCATTTTATTTGGCTATTAGTCCTGAATATTTTGCAGATGTGATTGAAAAATTAAGCCATGTGAACTTATTAAAGCAAACAAGTGGCTGGCGTAGAATGATTATCGAAAAACCTTTCGGTTATGATTTAGAAAGCTCTCAAGCCCTTCAACAACGAATTTCGCGTTATTTAGATGAAGAACAAATTTATCGTATTGACCATTATTTAGGGAAAGGTACAGTACAAAATGTTTTAGTGTTTCGTTTTGCTAATGTGATGTTAGAACCTTTATGGAATCGTCATTATATTGACCATATTCAAATCACCCATTCTGAGGATATGGGAATAGGTAGTCGCGCTAGTTATTATGATGATGCTGGTGCAATGCGTGATATGTTACAAAGTCATTTATTACAACTATTAACGTTAGTCGCAATGGAACCTCCTGCATCAATGGATGCTGAATCATTACGCGATGAAAAAGTTAAAGTTTTAAAGTCTATTCGTCCTATTACTAAACAATCGGTTAATGCGTGTGCTTTTAGAGCTCAATATTCAGAAGGAATAATTGATGGTAAAAAAGTAAATGGGTATTTGCAGGAAGAAAATGTACCTGCAAATAGTGTCACTGAAACTTATGCAGCAATGAAACTTTATGTTGATAATTGGCGTTGGAGTGATGTTCCGTTTTATTTGCGAACAGGAAAACGAATGGCAAAGGGACAGTCAAGTATTTCTATTTGTTTTAAACAACCGCCATTACAATTTTTTCAAGATACACCGATACAGTGTAAAAATCCTAATTGGTTATTATTAGGAATTCAACCAGAAGAATGTATTCGTATGGAAATGACGGTTAAAGAACCTGGTTTGGAAATGCGTACTCGTGTTCGTAGTCTTGATGCAAGTTTTAGAAATGACAATGAAAGTCATACCGATGCTTATGAGGATTTATTACTTGATGTCATCGAAGGCGACCGTTCTTTATTTTTACGTTTTGATGAAGTTGAATACGCATGGCGCATTGTTGATCCTATTTTACAAAAATGGGCTGTAGAAAGGGATTTCATCACCACTTATCCTGCGGGTTCATGGGGGCCGACTGAGTGCCAGCGTTTATTTGAAACTGATAAACAATATTGGCGTAGCTCGTTAACACCGTCTAAGTGTGAATAAAATTAACAAAAAATATTAGTATAGCTTTCTACTTAGCCGTAGCCCGTATGGAACTTGCGTAATACGGGTTTTTTGGCACGGAATTTTAACCGTGTCCATAAATATTATAGTTTTATTTTTAAATTAAATTTGCGCCCTTCTAGGGTCAAACGCATCTCTAACACAATCTGCAAATAAATTAGCCGCTAAAACCAAGCTAAACATAAATACAAATGATGCACTTAATGACCACCATACAATAGGCTCTCGTGCCATTTCCAATCGCGCACCATTAATCATATTTCCCCAACTATAAGTGGTTGGATCAACACCAATATTAATATAGGATAAAACTGCTTCTGCAAGCACTAAAGCACTAAAATCTAACACCACCGAAATAAGAACAATATGCATAACATTTGGTAAAATATGACGAAATAAAATCATGCTACGTCTAACCCCAAGTGCTTGGGCTGCCTGCACATAGTCCATTTCGCGTAATTTTAACGTTTCTGCACGTAATAAACGACACAATCCCGTCCAGCTTGTTACCCCTAATATTAAACATAAAAATAATAACCGCATATCTGCACGAACAATTAAACTAGTAAATTCCTGCTGATGATTTGCCATATATACTTGTACCATTAATATAGAAGCGGCTATTAATAAAACACTTGGAATAGAATTTAAAGTGGTGTAAAGATACTGAATTAAATCATCAACCCAACCACGGAAAAATCCTGCCATAATCCCAAAAATAATCGCTAATGGAAGCATAATTAATGTAGTGAGTGAACCAATCACTAAACCAGTACGAATACTTTTAATCGCTTGATAAAAAACATCTTCACCTACTTTATCAGTGCCAAAAACATGATAATATCCTGAAAGCTCAATGACCATATAGGTGATAGATATTAATAATAATCCTAATAAATAAACAGGATGGGTTATTAGTTTTAATCCTAACTTATAAAAACTGAAGTCTATTTTATTTTTAGTTTGATGACTAGCATAAAAAAATATTAAAAAAAATATAATCCCAAATAAAGTCATTCCTTTAATAAATCCACTACTAGCTTTTATTAAAATATCAGTTGTTTTTTCTAATTCAGGCTGTTTTAAATGACTGCCTCCATACTGCAATCGTGAATAATCCCAAGTTTTAGAACCATCTGCTAAAATAATCGTTTCCTTACTATAAAGATGGGTTGCAAAAGGAGAAGAGTAGGTTTTCTCTCCCATCATTCGTAATGGTGTTGCCCAATAATCTAAAACACTAATAATCGGTTTAGCACTAGTTTCATTTGATTTAAAATGAATTGAATCTAACAAACCAATCGCTATAAAAAATAATAGAAAAACTAGTGATAACATCCCTATTTTATTAGCGGATATAGCTGCTAAAGGTCGTTGTAATTGTGGTTTTTTAGCTAAATAAAAACTTAAAGAAATTATAATTAAAACTAATAAATAAATTAAGCTATCTGTCCATAAAATCACCATTAAGATAACCTAACTCGCGGGTCAACAAAGGTATAAGATATATCCGTCATTAATAAACCTAAAATATATAAAACCGAACCTAAAAAAACCATCGCCCTAACAATAGCAAAGTCTTGTCGATTAATCGCATCTATGGTGTAACTTCCTAATCCAGGAATACTAAAAAAAGACTCGGTAATTAAACTACCCATAAATAATAATGGTAATACAACTACGACACCTGTTAAAATAGGAATTAACGCATTGGGTAATACATGTTTAAATAGAACCTGAGTTTCTGTTAGTCCTTTTGCTCTTGCTGTACGCACATAATCTTTTTCTACCTCTTCTAAAAATAAAGTCCGATACCACCTAGCTCCTGAGCCTATGCCTGCAACAACGGCAATTAACACAGGTAAAATTAGAAATTTAAACGCATTAAAACCTGTATCATAACCCGAAATAGGAACAAGACGAAGTAATTTACCGACTAAAAACTGTCCCCCAATAATATAAAATAATGAAGAGATTGACATTAATACCACGCATAAAATAATACTGCTCAATTCAATATAGCTATTACGAAATAATACCATTAATAATGCCACAGAAATATTAACCAAAAGTCCAACAGCTAATGAAGGTAAGGCAATCGCTAAACTTGGCCACATCCGTTGTTTAATATCACTTCCAATCGTGCGCCCACTATCTGAAATTCCAAAATCAAAGACAAATAAACGAATAGATTTTTGATAAAAAATGGTTGTTGTTAAAGGGTTATCAGACTTAGAATTCCATAATAATGGTAAATCATAACCCCGCTGTTGTTTCCAATTTTCAACCGCTTGTTGAGTAACATGTTTCTGCCCTAACTGCATTCGAGCCATATCATCAGGACTATTGACAATAAAAAATAAGACAAAGGTTAAAATATTAACCCCCATCAATAACGGTAACGCATATAAAAACCGACGAATGATGTAATTTAACATTTGATTGCCATTCCTCTCGAAACTATTGAGAAATCGAGGTAAGAAATGAGCCTGTTAGTATTGAGGTGCAGCTTTTATAAGGGATAAGTGTTGTAAAAATTCCTTCTGCATACGAGGCAACTTGATAAGGATCAAAAGTAATTTTTAAGCCTGTTGAAGTCATATTCCAACTTTTAAAATTTTCAATATTTTCACTAGCTCCACCTGTAATCCATTCATTAACCGCAGATTCGCCTTGACTTGTCATAATTTGATGAATACTTTGTTTGGAAATAAATGATAGAAAATTCACATTCCCTTTAAATAAATCCCTAAGTTCTAGCTTTTTATTATTTTTTAAATCATAGTTAAGAGTAAAACTCCAAGAATTCCCATGTGCGCCACCTGTAAATTCTCTCCCTTGAAAAAAAAGACTAACTAAGTTGTCATTCAGTAACTCAACAGTATAACTAATTGACATGTCATAAGTAAGCTCAGTGTTATTATCATTGGCAAATGTTTGTTTAAATGTCTCCACATTGGTCATCACTAATGTTTTTGCAAGCGTATTAAAATCTCTTGCAACTTGTTTATTGGTTAAAATAATTTCAGGGTATTCAGCATTAATTTCCCAGTTAGGATTATTATGTGTCAATTGGTACTGATGATTTATAATTTTATTTTTTGTCGACAAACTTTGAGCCTGCACTAAACTATAAAAACATAAAATAATAACGCTAAGAATAATAAAATCTGTTTTTTTAATCAACATAATGCTTAATCCAATAGGTTTATAATTTAGCTATTGACATTGGATTCCAATGGTTTTAGCGGTTGGTTTACTAAAAAAGATAGTAAAAATTATTTTATTTATCCATCTTTTTAAAAATAAAAGTATAAACTACTTTTAAACTTTTAGGTAAGGACAGAGTAAATGAATAATAAACTGAGAATTATTGCAGGTTATTGGCGCAGTCGGCAAATTATTTTTGATGATGCTGAAGGTTTGCGACCAACAGCTAGTAAAATACGTGAAACCTTATTTAACTGGCTACAAAATGATGTAATAGCTAGTCATTGTTTAGATTTATATGCAGGCAGTGGGGCTTTAAGTTTTGAAGCCGCATCTCGTGGAGCAACTAAAGTATTACAAGTTGAGCAAAATCCAAATGTTTGCCGACAATTAAAAAATAATGCCGATAATTTAGCTGCAACGCAAATCAAGTTGGTTAAAAATGAGGTTTTTGATTTTCTAAGCTTAACTAAGCCACAACCCTTTGATTTAGTGTTCATCGACCCACCATTTAATAAAAATTTAGCTATTAAAAGTTGTCAATGGTTAGAAAATAAAAACTGGCTCGCACTCAATGCTAAAATTTATTTGGAAGTTGAGCATCAACTTGTCCTTCAAGGAATGCCTGAAAATTGGCAATGCCTAAAAAACAAATCCGCTGGTGAAGTTGATTATTATTTATTTCAACGTACCTAGCTTGTATGATATTACTTAGTTCTAATTGAGGAGAAAAATACAAATGATTAAAATCGGCATTGTTGGTGGAACAGGTTATACAGGGGTTGAACTATTACGAATTTTAGCCAGACATCCAAAGGTTGAAATAACTATTGTTACCTCACGAACAGATACAGGAAAACGTATTGATGAAGTTTATCCTAATTTACAGGGCTTGTATGAGCTAGTATTTACCTTACCAACAATAAAATCACTTAAACAGTGTGATTTAGTATTTTTTGCAACACCAAATGGTATTGCGATGACGATGGTATCAGCTTTATTAAATCATGGCATTAAAGTTATCGACCTATCAGCTGATTTTCGTTTACAAGATGTTGCTGTTTGGGAAAAATGGTATGGAATGCCTCATGCCTGTGTTGATTTAATTCAATACAGTGTTTATGGTTTAGTGGAAATGAACCGTGAACTAATTAAAAAAGCTTCATTAATTGCCTGCCCAGGTTGTTATCCAACAGCGGTTCAACTGGGGTTATTACCGTTAATGGAAGCAGGACTTATTGATTCAACGGCTATTATTGCTGATGTGAAATCAGGTGTGAGTGGGGCAGGACGTAAGGCGGCATTACCTACCTTAATGAGCGAAACAGGTGAAAGTTTTAAAGCCTATAATGTTGATGGTCATCGACATTTACCTGAAATTAAGCAAGGTTTAGCTTCAATGACAACAAACTCAGCGATAAACCTAACCTTTGTTCCGCATTTAATCCCAATGATACGTGGAATTCATGCAACTTTATATCTACAAACAGATATAGAGCTTGCTGAAATTCAGAGCTTGTATGAACAGCGTTATGCAAATGAAATCTTTGTTAAGGTTTTAGCTCAACAAACTGCTCCAGATACCCGTAATGTTCGTGGCAGTAATAATTGTCAAATTGGTTTATTTAAACCGCAAGGCGAAAATACCTTGGTGATTTTATCAGTCATTGATAATTTAGTAAAAGGAGCAGCAGGACAAGCGGTACAAGCAATGAATTTAATCTATGCCTTTGATGAAAACTTAGGATTAGAAACTATTGCCTTGTATCCTTAGTAGGTACTATTTATGCGCTAATACTAAAAATAAGCGGCGGATAAAAAAAGCACGAATTTTACGCCATTTTTATTCCGTCCGCTTTATTTTTCTATCTTCTCAAAGATAACGTTTTTATTGCTATTATCCTTAAAGATTAATTACTCTCAGCCGTAATCCTCTTGGTAATATACCATTGTTGAATAATCGACAAGGTATTATTACAAATCCAGTATAAAACTAATCCTGATGGAAAAAACAAGAAAAAGAAGGTAAACATAATGGGAAACATCTGCATAACTCTTGCTTGTACAGGGTCTATTGGCGGAGGATTTAAGCTTTGTTGTATCTTCATCGTAATACCGTATAAAACCGGTAATAGATAGAATGGATCTTGTGCTGATAAATCCGTCAACCAACCTAAAAAGGGTGCTTGGCGTAATTCAACGGTTTCAATTAATACCCAGTACAAAGAAATAAATACAGGAATTTGTACCATAATGGGTAAACAACCTCCCAAAGGATTCACTTTTTCTTTTTTATACATTGACATCATTTCAGTATTGAAACGCTGTCTATCATCTGCACATTGTTCTTTTAGCTCTTTCAACTTAGGTTGAATTTTACGCATTCTTGCCATCGAACGATAACTCGCCTGCGACAAAGGAAAGAATAATAATTTAATACAAAAAGTAACGCATAAAATAGATAACCCCCAGTTATGAATATGATTATTAAACCAATTCAACCCCGCATAAATATATTTTCCAAAAAAAGTTAACCAGCCATAATCAACTGTTAACTCTAAACCTGGTGAAATTTGCTCCATCATTGGTTGAATTTTAGGGCCAACAAAAAGTTGTGATTTAAAAATTCCTTCGCTCTGTACACCAACGTTAATTTCTGGTGAATAAGAGCCAATAACATAACGCCAATCTTTAAGTTCTTTAGTATAAAAAATATTTTCTTGATTAGCAGGCGGAACCCATAATGCAGCAAAATAGTGCTGAATATAGCCACTCCAACCTCCTAATGTGGTGACCTTTAGGTTTTCCTCTGCCATATCCTCAAAATCAACTTTTTGATATTTATCTTCTTCGGTATAAAAGACCCCACCTGAATAAGTACGAATAAAGGTATTCTTTTTTTCATCTTCAAAAGGTCGTCTTTGAAATTGGCTATACTGCCTCCCAGTCCACGCACTATCGCTGTTATTATTAAGTGTTTGAGTCAATTTAATATTATAACTTCCACGTGTAAACGTTAATATTTTAGTGACTGTTAGTCCTTTACCATTATTCCACGTTAAAGGAATAATTAAGGTTTGCTCACCTATTGCTAATTTATAGTTATTTTTTTCAGCAATAAAAAGTTGGTGATGATCTGGGGCTGTCGCAGAATTTGTTCCTGCAATTAAACCGCTTTGGGCTAAAAACAATTTTTCGACACTGCTATTAAACATTCGTATCGGGGTAACATTGGTTTTATCAGGTGTCATACCAATCATTTTAAGCAGCTTGGTAACCACGGTATTTTCTTTTTCAAGCGGATATTGAACTAAATCAAGATTGCGTAATGTACCGCCTTCAGTATCAATTTCCAATGAAAAAACATCGGTTTCAACTTTAATTAATTTTCCTGAATTAACCTCTGATAACGGTACCGAAGAATTTGTAACTTGCGTATTGCCTTCAATAGGTAACTCTTCTTTATTATCAACGAGAGGTAGCTCTATTGCATTAATATCGGGTTTGGGGTAAACATAATCTATCTGCCATGATTCCCACATCATGTAACCGATCATTGCTAAAGCAAGTACCAGTATAAATCTAATATTATCCATTTTTTTTACCAAATTTTTCGGGAACGGGGTCAAGCCCCCCTGGATGAAACGGGTGGCATTTTAATAAGCGTTTAAGCGTAAGATAAGAGCCTTTTACAGCACCATGTAATTGAATGGCTTCTAAGGCATAACCTGAACAGCTTGGGTGAAATCGACAATGATTCCCAAGTAAAGGGCTTATAAAAAGCCCATAAAATTTTATAATAGCAATCAGCAACCAGCGCATTGTTTTACTAATTTGACCCAATGTTTTTCTAATGATTTTGTTAATTGGGATGACGAGGCATTAGCCGCATCTCTACGAGCTAAAACTACAATATCCAACGCTGATAGCTCATGCTGTTGTAACCTAAAACTTTCTCTTGTTACGCGCTTAATTTTATTTCTATCGACTGCACGCTTACTATTTTTTTTAGCAATCGCAAGCCCCAACCGAGGATGTTCAAGCTGATTTTTAATCGCTAGCAAAGTAAAATACCGATCAGTGGATTTTACTGGCTGCGTAAAAACCTGTTGAAAGTCAGCAGGGGTTTTTAAGCGTAAAAAAGGTGGAAAGCTAAAGGATGGTTGTATTAACAACTAAACAGTTAATTTAGCACGACCTTTAGCACGACGAGCGTTGATGATGTTACGACCACCTTTAGTCGCCATTCTAGCGCGAAAACCATGAGTGCGAGCACGTTTAATTTTACTGGGTTGGTAAGTTCTTTTCATTGATTTTAAGACCTAAAAGTTAAGTTTAATAAAAAACGGATAAAAAAGATGAAGGATGATAAGATAAACCCTATCCATCTGTCAATATTATTGATTAATCACTGCTTTTAATCTGCATCGGTAATAATTAGAATACCTTCATTTTTATCCCATAATTAAAGAGAGAAACCTTTTGATGACGATTATTCATCCTGTTTTTATTCGTGAAAAGCTATGAGTTTAACTTGGAATAACTGTCTTTTAAGACTTGAAAATGAAATTCCATCGTCTGACTTTTGTACTTGGGTTAGACCTTTACAGGCGGAAGAAAGCGAAAATCAAGTAAAATTACTTGCGCCAAATAGTTTTGTTCTTGATTGGGTTAAGCAACATTATTTTAACAAGTTTGAAGATGCTATTTATGAATTTTCTAATGGCACATTAAGTCTTACTCTTGAAATTGGATCTAAATCTGAAAAAGATATTTCTTCTAAAAAAATCAAAAATAAATCGGCTATTAAGGTGGGACAAAAAAAACACCCTAGTTTTCTAAATAAAGCCTTTTCTTTTGATCGTTTTATTGAGGGTCACTCAAATCAACTCGCAAGAGCTGCTGCTTTACAAGTATCTGAAAGTATGGGTAAATCCTACAATCCGTTATTTATTTATGGTAACTCTGGATTAGGAAAAACACACTTAATGCACGCTATTGGCAATGCTATTTCAGAAAATAAACCACAAGTTAATGTAGTTTATTTACATTCTGAAAAATTTGTTCAAGATATGGTAAAAGCATTGCAACAAAATAGTTTTTCTAAGTTTAAAGACTATTATCGTAGTATTGATGTGTTATTGGTAGATGATATTCAATTTTTAGCAGGTAAGGAACGCTCACAAGAAGAATTTTTTCACACCTTCAATAGCCTTTTAGATAAAAAACACCAAATTGTCTTAACTTGTGACCAATATCCTAAAGAAATAGATGGACTTGAAGACCGATTAAAATCACGCTTTAGCTGGGGATTGCCTGTTATTATAGAGCCACCTGATTTAGAAACTCGAACCGCAATTTTAATGAAAAAAGCCAGTATTATGGGAATAGACTTACCACAGGAAGTGGCTTTTTTTATCAGCAAACGTGTTCCTTCTAACGTTAGAGATTTAGAAGGGGCATTAAGACGCGTTGTCGCTAATGCTCAATTTACAAATACCATTATTACCTTAGAGTTTACAAAAAAATCATTACAAGATTTAATCTCCTTGCAAGAAAAGCGAGTAAATATTGATAATATCCAAAAAACTGTGGCAGAATATTTTAAACTTAAAATAGCTGACTTATGTTCTAAAGCGAGAAAACAAACCATTACCCGTCCTAGGCAAATAGCAATGACATTAGCAAGAGAATTAACTACACATAGCTACCCTGAAATTGGACATGCCTTTGGAGGTCGTGACCACACTACGGTTATTAATGCCTGTAAACGCGTTAATGAACTAAAAACGAGTAATATAAAGTTTAACCAAGATTACATGAATCTTTTAAGAACCCTATCACATTAATTTAGTCTAATACTTTTTATTCCCTATTACCTATTCTCTATATCTTTATGAAATTTACTATCAACCGCGAACAACTCTTAATCCCTTTACAGCAAATTATTAATGTGATTGAAAAAAGGCAAACAATGCCCATTCTATCCAATATCCTTATTGTTGTTACCGAGAAACAATTAACCCTTACGGGGACTGATCTTGAAATTCAAATTGTTGCTAAATTAACCTTAGATGATTTTGAAGTAGGTCAAATTACAGTCCCTGCTAGAAAATTTCTTGATATTTGCCGTTTATCACCCAGAGAAGCTAAAATAAAAATTGAACAACAAGGTGATAAAGTTAAAGTTATTTCTGGTCGAAGTCGTTTTTCCTTATCGTCATTAGATGCCGAAGATTACCCTGAGTTCTCAGAAGCTAAATTAGAACATAGTTTTATAATAAATGCAGGTAATTTTAAAAAGGCATTAAATAAAACCTTATTTTGTATGGCAAATCAGGATGTTCGTTATTATTTGAATGGTTTGATGCTTAATATTTCAAATAGTAAACTTAAACTAGTTGCCTCAGACGGTCATCGTCTATCTATTTATAAAGGCGAAATAGGAATCGAAACAGGCTACGAAGAATGTATTATTATTCCTAGAAAAGGAGTTCTGGAACTTAATCGTTTACTTGATGATGCTGAGGTTGAACTAGAGATTCAATTTTCTAACAGTAATATTAGGGTACTGATTAAAAACTTAGTTTTTTCAGCTAAATTAGTGGATGCTAAATACCCAGATTTTAGTAAAGTCTTTGAGCAAGATTTTTTTGAGGAGATTCAAATTCCAAAACAGAATTTAAAAGATGCCTTAAATCGTGTTGCTATTTTAGCTAATGAAAAATTCAAAGGCGTTAGTTTTGATATTAGTGAAAATTTATTAAAAATTTCAACGCATAATCCAGAACATGATGAGGCTGAGGAGAAGCTAATCATTGATTACGAGGGTGAGCCACTGTCCATTGCTTTTAATGCACAATATTTACTTGATGGGATTAATAATTTAGATTCTAAAGAAGCCAGATTAATTATTGCAAAAAATGCTAGTAGTTGTTTTATTAAAGACCTCAATGATGAAACTTTTGAATTTATAGTTATGCCAATGCGACTATAAAAACTCCTTTTAAACTAAGACTATTTATCTTAATTAGAGGCTACCACAATTTAAGACTGGATATTTTATATTGCCCATTTTTAATATTGGTAGCCATTAAACGATAATCCTTTAATTAGGAAATTTTCTTTAATTTACTTAAACCATTCATCTTTTTAACCATTTCAATCCGTGTTTTAATCCTTTTCTTAACCCCGTCAACATGAGAAATAATACCAACGGTTTTGCCCTGTGTTTTCAAACTTTGTAAGGTAGTAACAACCGTATACAAGGTTTCAGAATCTAAATTTCCAAAGCCTTCATCTAAAAATAAAGAATTAACCGCTTTGCCATTATTAGCTAATTCTGATAGCCCTAATGCTAACGCTAAACTAACTACAAAACTCTCACCTCCTGATAATGATTTAGGTAATCGCCGACTATTTTGTTGTTTAGTATCTTCAATTTCCAAAGCCAGTCCTGTATCACTAGGTGCTTGACGAATATAATAACGCCCATTCATCTTCTCTAATATGTTATTAGTTTGCGATAATAATTTAGTTGCCATTTTTAATTGCACCCGACGACGAAAAACAATGCCATTATTTTCACTTTCGCATAAATTTATCTTAGCTTCATCAAAATGCTGTTGCTGTTGTTGTAATTTTTCTGATAATAATGCGTGTTGTTGCTGTATTTTAACCTGCTTATGTTGCAGATCATTTAAGTAACGTATTTCATCATTAGTAATACTTATTTTCTCATCTAACGCTCTACTTTTTAGCTCTACAACCTCACGTTTAGCAAGATTAATTTCAAGATTTTGCTCTGCCTTTAATTGAGACTCTAATTGTTGCTGTTCTTGCTCTAAAGAAGTAGATTCTTGTTGTAAACTAGCATATTTTTGTTCCACTTCCGCTTGTTTAGTCACTAAAATCAAGGCTTCTTTAAGTTCGTTTAAATCTGAAAATGAACTAGCCTGTAATTTTTCTGTTAATGTTTTTTCTAGTTGTTGTAACTGTTGCTGCTGTTGTTGAAATACTTGTTCTTTATTGATTATTAATTTTTGTTTTTCAATTTCAGCTAAATAAAGACCTATTGATTCTTCTACTTTTAATACTTGTTCATGTTGTGATATTTCAGCAGTAAGTTTCTTCATTTTTTGCTGGCTATTAATTATTTTATTATCTGACTCTAATAAATTATTTTTAACCATATTTCCTTTTTCAAGATAAATTTTATAATCTTGTTCTCGAATCTTTAAACGCTCTAATAATAAATCATCTGTATCTTTAATTGGTATTTTTTCATTTAAGCTAGCTAATTTTTTTATGGTTTTATCCGATAATATTTTTTCATCAACCGTCATTTTTTCTAATTGTATTTTTAGTACGGGTAATATTTTTTGTAATTGAGTATCTTTAATCTGTAATCGCTCTAACTCTGTCTTTAAAGTGACTACACTTTCTTTTATAGCCTCTAATTGTATGGTTAGTTTTTCAATTAATAATTGTTGCTGTTGAAATAAACTTAAATGTTGTTTAAATTCATTTAACTCACCTTCTGATTGTTTTAATAATTGTTTCATTAAAGAAAAGTTATTAATTTCAAGTAGTTTACTAGAGACATTCAATTTATTTGTTAAAATTCTCCATTGAGAACGATTTTTTTGTAAATTATTAGCATTGACCGTCTCTTTTTCATCATGTTTTTGCCTATTGATAATTTCCATTTTAATTTTATCTGCTTGAACAATTAATAAATGCAATTTATTTTTTTGGTCTTTTAATGTTTGCTGAGAATCAGTTTCTCTTGGTGGTGTTTTTGTAAAAGGATGCTCGATAGCTCCGCATAAAGGACAAGGAAAATCTTTTTCTAAATGCTCTCTAAATGTAAGCATTTTTTTTAATAACTTTTCATTAATAATCGCTTTTTCTAAGGTATTCCTTAAGAATTGAGACTCACTGATTTTTTTAGTTATTTCTTTCGCTTGTTGATTTAATTCCTTAACGCTTAATCGTTCTTCACTTTTCTTTTGCGAAAACAAGCCTAAAAAGCCACGGTTACTAACACGATTATTTATTTTTGCTAAGGTATATAACTCTTTAAAATCATTTGTTCTTTGCAATTGATCTTCAGCTAGATGCTGACGTTCGATTAAAGGTGAATCCTCAATCATAGAGTCTAACAATTTTTCAGCATTCATTAAAAGCTGCTTAGTCTCAATCGTTTTTTGAACCTCTATGGTTTCATTATCTTGATTTTTTTCTAATAAGAGCTGTACTTCCTTGGTTTGTTTTTCAGTCGCCTGGTATTGTTGTTCCCGCTTGCTTAAATCTAAAGATAATTGCTTAAGTTCTTTAGTTTCAGGAAAACCATCTAATAAGGTTTTATCTGTGGAATGAGCATCAAGCCACACTAAAATTTCTGTTTGTCGGGTTTTATTAGCGATAATATCCTTATTAATCAGTTCAATTAAACTAGTTTCAGTTTTTAGAACCACATTTTTCTGCTGTACTTGGTAGCGTAGTTTATCAATTACCTGTTTTTGATCTGCACTATTTTTACCCTCAACAGCAGCTACATTGGTTTTAATCTTTAATTTTTGTTGCTGTTTTTTGAGCTGTTCTAATTCGTATGTAGCACTATCAACACTTTTTTTACTTTGTTTAAACTGTTGTTGTTGTAGCTCCATTGCACTAACGTCATCTTTAAAATCAAGTGCTTTTTCTAAACTAAGAATTGTTTGCCGTTTTTTTTCTACATAATCAAGTTGTTGATTATTTTGACCTTGTTTTTTATTCAGATTTAAAATCTGTTGCTTAAATAATCTTATTCGCTGATACCATGCTAATTGTTCTTTAAATTCATTTTTCTGTTGTCGGTAATCATCAAGTTGTTCTTTAAAATCAATCAAGTTATCATGACAGGTTTCGACTTCTACCGTACTCATTATCGGGAGAGTATTTAAATCGTTTTTAAGTTGTGCTAACGCCCGCTCAGATTGTTGAGTTTTTGTTCTAAGCTCCTGTTTATATTCTTCATAAATATCAATGCTACTCATTTTTTCTAAAATACCCATGCGCTCATTATCTAACGCATTTAAAAAAGCGGCAAAATCACCTTGTGCGAGCATAATAGAACGACTAAAACTATGAAAATCCATCCCAAGAATCTGATTGATTTTACTAACTACGGTTTGTAAACTTTCTGCTAAAAGTTCTTCTTTTTCATTTATATTTAGAGCAAATAATTGCATCGTTGGCTCTAATAATTCAGCTTTAACTTTATTATTTTTACGCTGAAGATGCCAACGAGTTTTAAATTTTTTATCGGCTATAGAAAACTCAACTTGTGCAAAACTTTCGGTCGCATTATGGGTAATTACGTGTTCAGCTGGACGATCAAAACGAAACGTTTCACCGTAAAAAGCCAAGCTAATCGCGTCTAATAGACTAGTTTTACCAGAACCATTAGGCCCTGTAATCGCAAAAACCCCTGCATTAGCAAGCGGTTTTTTTTGAAAATCAATCAGGCTTTCACCTTCTAATGAGTTGATATTTTTAAAATAAAGAGTCAATATTTTCATTGTGAATAGGCTTAACTAAAGGGGTTTTTTTTGAGGTTTAAAATTTAATCTTACCATGATAAGGTTATTTATTTTTCTGCTGTAATTTTTAAACTTTATATCCTATTTTTTACGCTTAACTTTTTTTGGTTTTTTCTTTTTATTTCTTATTCTCAATCCCATGTGTATAAATAGTTGCCGCAATAACAGCAACAGGAGAAACTACAATATTAAAAAAAGGAATGGTTAAGCCAAATAAACTTATCCCACCAAAGGTTAATGCGCCGAAACGAACCTCTTTTGCTAATTTTTTTTGTTCAGGAAATAATAACCCGCGATTTTCTAAGGGGTAGGTTAAATACTCTAAAGCCATTCCCCACGCACCAAATAAAAGCCATAAAATCGGGGCAATTAAATTAATCACTGGAATTATGGAAAAAATTAATAAAAATAGTGACCATGATAGTAAATAACGTATTCGTAACCATTCTCCATATAAATTCTTCATCAACGAAACCTCAGGAATAGATTTTATCTTTTTAGGTTTTTTCCCTTTAGGAGTTTCATTTTCAATTAATAATTCTAAAGTACGTTTAGATAATTTGCTATAAAAAGGTGAGGCAATTAGATTAGCTAAAATCGTAAAACTAAAAAAAGAAATCATTAATAGACAAATAAAAAAAAGTCCTTCTAACACTGATGATAACCAACTTAACCAAGGAATAGAATTTATCCAGTCAGGTAATAAATATTCCATTAAATCATCCATATAAAAAAAACCTACCACAAATGCAAGACTATATAGCAGCAGGTTAATAAAAATAGGAATTAATAAAAATTTACGCAGTTGTGCTTTAGATAAAAAATGAAAAGCTTTTAATAAACAAGTAATAACATAAAATGGATTATTACCTTTACTAGTAAATGAGATCATTGTAAACTTTTTACTCCATTTACTTCTGATGGGTTTAAAACTATACCTAGTTCAGTCACAATCGCAGTAATTAAATACGCTGGAGTGACATCAAATACAGGATTCCAGGCATCAACTAAAGAATGCTCATCAAGGTAACAATCATTAAGCAATTCTTTAGGTTGGCGTTGTTCTATTTCAATTTGTTCACCGCTTACCATTGCCCAATCTATAGTTGAGGTGGGAGCAACAACCATCACCTTAACTCCATGTTGTTTGGCTAACACTGATAGTGAGTAAGTACCTATTTTATTAGCCACATCCCCATTTGCAGCAATGCGGTCTGCACCAACAATTACCCAATCAATTACCCCAGATTTCATTAACCAAGCGGCGGCAGAATCAGCTATTAAAGTAGAGGCAATCCCATCTTGAGCTAATTCCCAAACGGTTAATCTTGCCCCTTGTAACCAAGGACGTGTTTCACCAGCATAGATTTTTCTTAATCCTTGTTTATAAGCACTTCTAATCACCCCTAAAGCTGTTCCATAGCCACCTGTAGCTAATGAGCCTGCATTACAATGGGTCATTACTCCTTTCGCTTCAATTAATAATTCAGCCCCTAACGCACCCATTGTATGATTAGCCGCAATATCATCCTGATGAATTTTTTTGGCTAAAACTTCTAAACTAGCAATAGGGCTGACATTTTCGACATCCATAGCTTTATTCATAATTTCTAATGCCCAAAATAAATTAACCGCTGTTGGGCGAGAACCTCTTAATTGTTCAATATCTGCTTTAACTTGTTGTTGCCAATTAGAATTATGTTCGGAATAATGAACTTTAACGGATAAGACCACGGCATAGGCAGCGGCAATTCCTATTGCTGGCGCACCACGAACTCGCATTGAAATAATCGCCTCAGTCACTCCTTGAGCATCATTATAATAATCATAACGAATTTCTTCGGGTAAAACCCGTTGGTCTAATACCTGTAATTGTGTACCAGTCCATTTTAAAGCGTCTGTCATTGATGAGTTCTTAGCATTCATAAGTATTTTGTGTGTGTGTGTAAAGTAAATATGTGTTGATTAGTTAAAATTTAAGAATTAAAAATAATAGACTCAACTCCATTCAAAACTAAAAAATGTTTTCCTTTCGCTCTGGAAATTAAAATAATTCCCGCTTGTTTTGCCATTTCCAGTCCCATTTGCGTTGCTCCTGAACGTGATAATAAAACAGGAATACCCATTTGCGATACTTTGATGACCATTTCAGAAGTTAATCTCCCAGTAGTATAAAAAATTTTATCATCGCCTTTAATATTATTTAACCACATATAACCTGCAATCGCGTCAACAGCATTATGTCGACCAACATCTTCAATAAAAAAATTAATTTTATCACCAGTACATAAGGCGCATCCATGAACCGCTCCAGCTTTTTTATAAACCTCGTTATGTTCTTTTAAAGATGCCAGCATTGCATAGAGTGTTGATTGTTTGATGGTTGTTTTGGGAATAGTAATCATTGTCAATTTTTCCATTAATCTCCCGAAAACAGTTCCTTGTCCACAACCAGTTGTTATTGTTCGTTGTGCCATTTTTTTAGAAAAATCACTATTTTCTTGATGAGTAACCACAGCAACAGCTTCAGCTTTCCAGTCAACTTGAACTACTTTAATTGCCTCTAACGATTCAAAAAAATCCTGATTTTTTAAATAACCTAAAGTTAATAATTCAGGATGTGTTCCCATGGTCATTAAGGTTACAATCTCTTGTTTATCAACATACAGTGTTAATGCGCGTTCACCAACCAATTGAATTTCTCGCTGACAACCATTTTCATCAGTAACCAGAGCAGCTGTTGAAAAACTTAATCCTTCGGAACTCATTTCAGGTTGATAAGATGATGATTGCTCTAAAGCTAATAATTCATCCAAAGTATTAATATTCAAAAATATATTCGTGTGTTTACTAAAGTCAACACTCACCCATTTATGTTGCTGAAACCAACGATCTATTTTTCGTTCCCCTTTATCTAAATACGCGGATAAACTAGTTTTTAATTGAGTTTTTAACGCTAAAAAAACCGGATGTAAACGTTTACCATCAAAGGCAACAGCAACTTCAGCTTCATTTTTTTCTAACGCCGTAAGCAATTGGGTTAAATGCTTGGCGGTAATTAAAGGTGAATCACAAGGAATAACTAATAAAGTTTCATGTTCTGTTGCTAACATTGCTGTTAAAATGCCTGCAAGTGGACCATCAAAATTATTAGTCTGATCAGCAATCACAGGATAACCAAATTTTAAATATTGCTGGTGATTACGATTGGCATTAATCAATACCGTGTTAACGGTGGCTGCCATCGCATTAATAGCATAAGAAACTAAAGGTCGACCTTTATAGTTAATTAAACCTTTATCTTGATGATTCATTCGCCGAGCTAGACCGCCCGCAAGAATTACTCCAGTTACTTTATTGAGCTGCTCCATAACTTAATTTATTCCCTGAAAAAATGCTGAAAAGATTGTTTATTATCGCAACTTCGATAGTCATTGCAAGCTGCATTAGTTATTCAGCAAAGAATGAAACTATGGTTTATTATCAATCCAGTACTATCAAGCCTTATGACGATGTGCTGGCAGAATTGGAAATTGCAATTAGTGAACATAATTTTAGAATAACAGGTCATAGTCGGGTGGGTAAAGTTATTCGTGATCGGGGAACAAAGGGGTTTCCAAATTATGATACCTTACAGTTTTGTAATTTAACCCATGCAAAAACCTTATTAG
This sequence comes from Methylococcaceae bacterium, assembly GCA_030627205.1. Taxonomy (GTDB): domain Bacteria; phylum Pseudomonadota; class Gammaproteobacteria; order Methylococcales; family Methylomonadaceae; genus WTBX01. The sequence goes on along the minus strand of DAOUSN010000006.1, from coordinate 826 downwards.
AACTCTCTCCACATTCAGTTCGTCACATGCCATGTAATGTGGTTACATATCAATATCAAGGAAGAACTATTGTTAAAACGCATTTATTACCGACTAATACTGATAATAAAGAACTGAATCAATTCTCAGAAAAAATGAATCAAATGCTCAAAGCAATTGTAGATTTTGCTGTTGATGAATAATGATTAAACTTACTTTTTTACAACTTTTTAAGCTATAGTTTTTATGAAAAAAATATCTATCAATTTTATCTATTTCGCGTTAATTAGCATGATAACAGGCTGTGCAACTACAAATACTGCACCCGTAGCAAGTGCTATTAATCCAGTAACTAACACTTACATTAATCAATACCCAACGCGAGACCTGGTAGATTATGTGTTAAATTGTGTGGCTAAACATGGAGGATTAACTTATATTTCTCAATATGCTTGTGGGTGTAAAATTGATAAAGTTGCTGAAAAATTAAGCTTTAAAGAATTTGAAGCGGCAACTACTTTTAGTTATTTACGTAAAACTCCTGGAGAAAATGGGTCAGCATTTCGTGACCCTAAACAATCTAAAAGCCTTAGAAAACGTTTACAGGAAGCCGAATTGTATGCTGAAAAAATGTGTTTTGTGAAATAAATGATTATATAAAAACACCTATTATTTTTCAAGTAATCCACCTGCCATTAATTCTGCCCCTGATAATTTTATAATAACCTCCGCATTCTTCAGATTGTTTAACGCTTGATTAACTGCTTGAGCCGCCATTCGAAATCATTGATAGCTAGAGGCTCGGTGATGGGTTTTAAAAAATCAAAGGTTTGATTGGTGACGAAGG
>DAOUSN010000057.1 GCA_030627205.1 Methylococcaceae bacterium | reverse complement strand
CAGATTTTATAAAAACCTTTGTAACCGACCTAAATAAAGCATTGGGTGAACTTAAACCTAATTCAAAGTTAACCTCGTTACAACAACAAATGCGATAAGATGGGCTACATAGGATGTGCCAACGATAGGAGGCGCATCATTCGTGTTATTTTACTCGAAAGATGCGCTTCGTGCCTCAGCTCATCCTATCGGAAAAATGGTGCGTCTCCTTTTTAATTTCGTTCATAGTCAAATTTTGTAGATTTTATGGTGTCGTAACCTAGAGTTTTACTTAATTTGACTATTTTTTGTTTTTAAAGGCTAATTTTTTCCGTTTGGCGAAGGTGTTGTTTAACAATTCCGACCCTTTGGGTGAGCTTTGCCAGAATTGAAATAAATACGCTATTATTTAATTAACCTAATTTCACTTCCCTATACAAAAGCTGGAAAATATTTTACCTAATAAATCATCAGAACTCACTGTTCCTGTAATTTCAGCTAAACTATTTTGTGCTTGACGTAAATCTTCGGCAATCAGTTCTCCTGCCATTGTGGTTTGCAATTGTTCTAACGCGGTATTAACAAATTCATTCGCACGATTTAAGGCTTCAACATGACGGCGACGGGCAATAAAAACCGTATCGCTATTTTCACTATACCCCATTGTTTGTTTTAATTTATTTTTAAGTAACACTAGACCTATTTCAGGTTTTAAGGATAAATAAATTTCACACCCTTTGGCAGTTTCTTTAATTTCGGGTGATAATCCCATGAGGTCTATTTTATTATAAAGCGTTATTAAGGGAATATCGCTAGGCAAACTTTTTAACAGTTCAGCATCCGCTTTTTCTTCTCGAATATCTACGAGTAAAATAATACAATCGGCTTTTTTTAATTCTTCACGCGTTCGACGAATGCCTTCTTGTTCAATAACGTTATTACTTTCTCTTAATCCTGCGGTATCAATAATATGTAAAGGTATCCCTTCGAGTTGAATCTGCTCTCTCAAAACATCGCGGGTTGTACCTGCAATATCGGTTACAATCGCCGCCTCATGCCCTGCTAACGCATTTAATAAACTGGATTTTCCTGCATTAGGTTTTCCTACTAACACAACCATCATTCCATCGCGTAATAAACGCCCTTGTTCTGCCGTTTTTTGAATGCGTTGAATTTTTTCAGCTAAGGTCATTATTTTAGTTTCAACCACGCCATCGCCTAAAAAATCAATTTCTTCATCGACAAAATCAATCGCCGCTTCAACATAAATTCTAAGCTCGGTTAGTTCGTCGACTAAAGTATTAATTTGTTCTGAAAAGACCCCCTGCATAGATTTCTGTGCAGAACGTACTGATTGCTCGGTACTGCTTTCAATTAAATCCGCAATCGCCTCGGCTTGGGTTAAATCAAGTTTATTATTTAAAAAAGCCCGTTCGGTAAATTCACCTGCATTCGCCAGCCTTGCCCCTAAAGATAGAACTCGCCGCAATAGCATATCTAATACCACCGTTCCGCCATGTGCTTGTAATTCAATCACATCTTCACCAGTATAAGAGGCTGGAGCGGGAAAATAAAGACAAATCCCAGAATCTAAAATTTGGTTTTCATCGTCATAAAAAGTACTGAAGTGGGCAAATCGAGGCTTGAAAATTTTATTTTGGGTCAGACTTAAAGCAATAGATTTAGCTTTTTTACCTGATAATCGAATAATACCCACCCCTCCTTTTCCAGAAGCAGTCGCAATCGCGGTGATGGTGTCGGTCATTTGTAAATTATCCACGTTAATACTATTGTCATAAAATTATTTTATAATAGAATTCATTAAATTCTTAAGTTGAGCCTAATCTATGATTTTTCAAAAATCACAGTCAAATTTATATATTTTCATTGCTTTTATTTTTTACCTGATTTGGGTTATTGGCTATGCTTGCTTTAGCTTTATTGAAGAAAAAAAGATGATTTATCAATATTTAGATAAACAACTAGAAGATGCAGCCCGCACTATTCCACTAATATTACCTAATAATTATCATCATCAAGCAATGAGTGCTGATGAGCAAACAGAAATAGAAAGTATGGCTAATATTTCTAAATTATCTCAATATACTGCAAAAAATAATATTAGTTTTATTTATACCTTAATATTGAAAAATAATCGTATTGTTTTTACCTCATCAAGTGCGACTAAAGTGGCACTTGAATTAGGTCAAGATATTAATACTTATTTTACACTGTATAACATTGCAGGCGCAGAAGTTTATCAGTTATTTAATACGCGACAAAAATCGTTTCTCGACTATAGTGATCAATGGGGTAAATTTCGTCGAGTCTTTATTCCTTTGTATTCAGATGATGGTACTTTTTATTTTTCAGTAGCTGAAATGTCAGTAGTTTATCGAGATAACTTATTAAATAAAGAATTTTATAGAACTTTAATTAGTACGATTTTATTTTTATTAGTCACTACGCTAACCTACTTTGCTTCTGTTCATAATATTAAAAAAATAACGCGAAAATTAGCGGAAAATGAAGAGCGTTTATCACTCGGGCTAAATATTTCTAAATTAAATTGGTTTGACCATAATATTTTAACTGGCGCGTTCTCGGTGAGTAATGATTATTATAAGCTTCTAGGTTATGAGTCAATAAAATTTTATTCAATTTTAGATGAGTGGTTATCTTCTGTTCATAAGGATGATGAAAAAGCGGTACTAGCACATTATCAAACTTGCTTGGAAACAGGTGGCCCCTGTACCATTGATTATCGAATCCAAACCAAAGAGGGGAAATGGTTATGGTTTCGTTCGATTGCTAAAGTGGTGGAACGTGATAAAACCAATAGCCCTACACGAATTATTGGTAGCCACTTAGATATTACCCATGATAAGGATAATGAATACCAATTAAAATTATCAGCTAAGGAGGCAGAAAAAGCCAATCAAGCAAAATCGGAATTTTTATCGTCAATGAGCCATGAGTTACGAACCCCTCTCAATGCTATTTTAGGGTTTTCACAGTTATTAGAAAATGATCTTAATACGCCGTTAACTAAAGCTCAAAAAGAAAAAGTAAGTTATGTGATTACGGCAGGAAACCATTTATTAGTGCTGATTAACGAGGTGTTATCCTTATCAGCAATTGAGGCAGGAAAAACCAATATTTCTATTGAAACCGTTAGTTTAATGGATGCTGTTTATGAAAGTGTGTTGCTAATAGATGGACTTGCTAAGAAAAAAGAAGTGACAATTAATATTTTAACCAAAGATTTAACTTTTTGTGTATCAGCAGATTATGTTCGGTTAAAACAAATTTTATTAAATTTATTAAGTAATGCGATTAAGTATAATCGACGCGGAGGCTCAGTTAATATTGGATGGTTTTTAACCGATAATGACGCAATTAGAATTAGCATTAGTGATACAGGTATCGGTATCCCTTTAAAAAATCGAGAGAAAGTTTTTGATGCGTTTAATCGACTAGGACGGGAAAATTCAGATATTGAAGGTTCGGGGGTCGGTTTAATGGTGACTAAAAACTTAGTTGAATTAATGCACGGAAAAATTGACTTTAAAAGTATAGAAAATAAAGGCACTACATTTTGGTTTGAATTACCTTTAGCAGACCAAATCAATAGCAGCACACAATTAACAGACGCTCTCTTAAATATTGATAATAATGTTAAGTCAGCAGACAAACTAAAACGATCCATACTTTATGTGGAAGATAACCCTATTAATCAGCAGTTAATAGAAGCCTTTTTTGAAAACCGCAAGGAATCAAAGTTATATTTAGCCAATTCAGCAGAAACAGGGTGGGATATGATTTCTAAACAAGTATTTGATTTGATTTTGATGGATATACATTTACCTAAAATGAATGGTATAGAATTAACCAAACGCTTAAAAGGCCTACCAAATTTTAAAAATATTCCAGTTATTGCAGTGACGGCTGCGGTAATGGAACAAGATTTTAATGATGCTAAAGGAATATTTGATCATTACCTTACCAAACCTATTAATATGTCGGAGTTAGATTCGGTATTACAAGACTATTAACCAATAAAAAAGGTAGCGACATTTTGTCACGCGGCAATATGCCACATTTTCAAATAGCATTTAAGTCTTTACACTAGACTTATCTCTTAGATACGCGACATTTCTAAGGATAATTAAATCCTTCCTTTATATGCGGTCTTTATGGCCGCATTTTTTTTAAGAGATTAGGCTTATGAAAAGAAATTATTATATTAATGATTTAAATCTTAACAATTTTCAAAACCTTGCTATTCAAGTCGCCTATAACGAAGCAGGTCATGCTGCTGCGATTTATCTTTACAATAAACAACATCAATTACCGCCAATTTTTTTTCAAATTCATCTGAAAAATTATGATGAAATTAAACAATTAAAGACCGAAGAAAAAAATACACAAAGTGAGCATATTGCCGCAGCTATTGAAGGGGGTTCTTGATAGAAAACCTAGCCCTTAATTTATCAGTTAGTCAAAGTGAAAGTGAAATAGATCCTACTGAAAAAACAAAATATTATCGCGCACTTAATGCTGATGTTATTAACTTATTAGCAGGTTCACTTGCTGAACAAAATTATCTCATTTTACGAGATAATGAGGTGATTAATGTAGATTTAGTTAATATAAAAAACCTAAGTCGTTATGGTAATTATTCTGATATGCAGAAAATAAATAATTATTTACGTTTTTTTAGTGATTGCCCTAAAGAACAACAACAAAAATTATCTCAGTTGCTCAAAGAGTCATTTATATTTATTAGCTCGCCTAAAATTTGGAAGGCAATAACAGCGGTTGCTAATTATCTTTTAAAGTGTAAAAAACAACAAATTCATTGTGAAGAGGTTTTTAAAATTATAGATACCTCTATCGCTTAATATTATCAGTGTAACTAAAAGGTTTTATTTTTAAGAATTATACGGATTATCTTACCTGTTAGTCTCTTGCTCGGTATTAGCTCCAAAGAGTCTAAAAATAAATTGAAATACTTTTTTAATGCCTGTCCATATTTTAGGTAATAACCAAATCATTAAAATGATAAATAAGGTTAATAACACTAAAAATAAAATAGGATGATTTAAACATATCCAAATTCCACCGATAACGGTTACATCTTCACCTATAGATGCAGCCCAATTGCTAAAAGGTTCAGGAGAGGCATTAATTAAAACTCGACTCCCAGCTTTAGTCGCGTGAGTGCTTGTTGCTAACCCACCACCAATAATACCAGCGGCAACTTCTATTGCAGGGCTGACATCACCGATTGCGGCTGCAGCTAATAATGCGCCTACTGGTATTCTAATAAATGTATGTATACCATCCCACACGCTATCAACACCTGGTATTTTATCAGCAAAAAATTCAACAGCATACATTAACCCTGCGGCAGCAATAACTAAGGGATTAGCAACGATTTCTAAATCAGGGGGTAAATTAATTTGATTGTTATAAGAAAGTAAACCAAGGGTCATAATAGTCGCATACAAGTTAATACCACTTGCCCAAGCAACACCCATTGTTAATGCTAATGTTGTTGAAAGTTGTTCTAGCCCTTCCATAAAAAGTCCTCTTTAAATTAAAGTTTAATCTGAATTTTTAACGACCAACTGTTTTTTAAGGTAATTTAACCACTGCTGTGCTGATTTTTCGGTCTCTTTAGTTAAGATAGCTATTTCAAAAGCCAATTCTGCCTCGCTAATATGTTTCAAATGATAATAAGTAATACCGAGTAATAATTGACTTAACCCTTGATCTTCAAAAACACCTAGTTCTGAGGTTTTATTGAAGGCTTCAATAGCTTGCTGCCAATTTTGTTGATGGCTATAAATTTGTGCTAATTTTTCATAAACAGAGGCTTTTTTATTTATTTCTAAAGCCGATTCTAATGCTTTTTGAGCAAAAACATATTCTTTAGCTTTTAACCATGAATTACCTAATAATTCTAAGGTTTGAGAACTTTTAGATAAAGATTTTTTTTCAAATTGTTGTAGTAAAAATTCAGCGGCTTTATATGGGGTTTGTGCATATAAAAATAATTGAGCTAATTCAAGTAATTCAGCTTCTGTGGTTAAAAATTCCCGCTGATAAGCTAACTGTTGAATATTCGCCGCATGACTATAATCTTCGGCATTATGATAAGCTGCACTTAGCTGTTGCCAATGAGCTTTATTATCAGGTTCTTTTTTTAACTGTTTTTCTAAAACACTAATCGCAGCACGATAAT
>DAOUSN010000049.1 GCA_030627205.1 Methylococcaceae bacterium | reverse complement strand
CCCCTGTAACCATTTCAGCAATATATAAATCAGCTAAAGATTTAATTGCCGCTTTATTAGGTCTAATTAAATCTAAGCGTTTTTTATAAATCGCTTCTAAAGCTAATTCACCATTCATTGCGGCATGTGTTAATGCCGCCATTTCTATCCCTAAACCAACAGCTTTAGCACATTCATCTATGCCTTCAATACGACTTAAAGTGCTATCGCAATCAAAGCAAATAATTTCAAAATTCATCTTAAATTTTCACTTTATTATTTTATATTAAAAAATTTCGTAATAAATCATGGCCATGTTCGGTTAAAATTGACTCAGGGTGAAATTGCACTCCCTCTATAGCTAATTCTTTATGACGTACTCCCATAATTTCATCAATCTTGCCATTTGCATCTTCTGTCCATGCGGTCACTTCTAAACATTTAGGTAAACTTGATTGTTCAATCACTAAAGAATGGTAGCGAGTAGCAATAAAAGAATTTTTTAAGTCTTTAAATACGCCTTGATTTTTATGAAAAACAGCCGAAACTTTACCGTGCATAATATTTTTTGCATGAATAATATTACCGCCAAACGCATGACCGATACTTTGATGCCCTAAACAAACCCCTAATAGGGGAATTTTTCCTGCAAAATATAAAATTGTTTCCACTGAAATACCCGCTTCTTTTGGCGTACAAGGTCCTGGTGAAATGACAATTTTTTCAGGTCTCAATGATACTATTTCCGCAATACTTATCTCATCATTGCGTATAACAGTCACGTCAGCACCTAGCTCACCAAAATATTGTACTAGATTATAGGTAAACGAATCGTAGTTATCAATCATCACTAATTTTATACGCCTCATTTAGATTCTCCTGCTAAACCTGCTTCTGCCATTGCCACTGCTTTAAAAATTGCTCGTGCCTTATTCATGGTTTCATCCCATTCATTTTGAGGAATAGAGTCATAAACAATACCAGCACCTGCTTGTATATGTAAGGTTTCATCTTTAATAACGGCAGTGCGGATGGCAATGGCAGTATCTAAATTCCCTGACCATGAAATATATCCTATTGCCCCTGAATAAACTCCGCGTTTAATTGGTTCAAGTTCATCAATAATTTCCATTGCTCTAATTTTAGGTGCGCCACTAACTGTACCTGCTGGAAATGTTGCAGCTAAAACATCAAAGGCATCGCAACCTGGTTGTAAATCAGCGGTTACATTAGACACAATGTGCATAACGTGAGAGTAACGCTCAATAATCATTTTATCAGTCAATTTTACCGAACCAGTTTTAGCCACACGCCCTGCATCATTACGACCTAAATCAATTAGCATTAAATGTTCAGCACATTCTTTAGGGTCTGCTAACAATTCTTTTTCTAATTCCTGATCTTCTTCAACAGTTGCTCCGCGTGGACGTGTTCCAGCAATAGGTCTAACAGTGATAATATCATCTTCTAAACGCACTAAAATCTCAGGTGATGAGCCAACAATATGAAAATCGTCGCCTAAATTAAGATAATACATATAGGGTGATGGATTTAAACAACGCAGCGAACGATATAAATTTAAAGGGTCGGCAGTGTATGGAATTGATAATCGTTGCGACAATACCACCTGCATAATATCGCCATCAGTAATATATTTTTTAGCCTTAAGTACCGCATCTTTAAATCCTTGCTCAGTAAAACCTGAAACAAAATCACTTTCATCCACTACCTTAGGATTGAGATGTTTTTGTGGATGAGCTTTTAAATCACGTAATTTAGTAACTAGTTCATCTAAACGTTTTTGTGCATTTTGATAAGCTTTATGAGTCTCAGGATTTACATGGGTCAGCAATAAAATCTTACCAGATAAGTTATCAAATACTAGTATTTCTTCTGAAACCATTAGTAATATATCAGGACAATCTAAATCATCTGGTTTATCAGTTGATTTTAGTTTAGGTTCAATATAACCAATAGTTTCATAGCCAAAATACCCGACTAGACCACCATTAAAACGTGGTAAACCTGCTATATCAGGCACGCTATAACAGTCTTTGAATTCATCAATCCAAATTAAAGGCTGAGGATGTTCAAATGATTCCGTAACCTCACCATCTTTTTCAAGAGTAATTAAATTCCCATAAATTTTAATAATAGTTCTACAGGGTAAGCCAATAATAGAATAGCGTCCCCATTGCTCACCATCATGCACAGATTCAAATAAATAAGAATATTCTCCATCAGCAAGTTTTAAATACGCACTTAAAGGTGTATCTAAATCCGCTAAAATTTCACGGTCGACAGGAATGCGATTGTAGCCTTGTTCGGCATAGTTATTAAATTGTTCTGGAGTCATTTAGTTTAATGCTGATAGTCTATAATTAATTTTTTTACATAATTTCATAACCAGTAATCTTTAAAATGTATCTAGGTTATATTTTTAGTTTTTGCTTAAGCATTTTATTTACATCACTAGGATTTGCTTTTCCTTGGGTTTGTTTCATTACTTGACCGACAAAAAAACCAAATACTTTTTCTTTACCACTTTGGTATTGCTTAACTTGAGCAGAGTTATCAGCAATAATTTTATCAATAATAGCTTCAATTGCCCCAGTGTCAGTAATTTGTTTTAAACCTTCGGCTTCAATAATTTCATCAGCAGTTGCATGTTCTTGCCATAAAATATTAAAGACCTGTTTGGCGATTTTACCTGAAATAGTTTTATCACTAATACGTTTTAATAACCCTGCTAAACGTATTGCGTCAATCGGTGATTGGGTAATATCTAGTCCTGCTTTATTTAATGCCCCAGCTAAATCACCGATAACCCAGTTAGTACATAATTTAACATCACTAGCTGAGGCTTTAACAACGACTTCATAAAAATCGGCAAATTGCCATGAACTAGTTAAATTATTAGCAGTATCAGCATCTAAACCATATTGCTTTTGAAAACGTTGCTTTTTCGCAGTTGGTAATTCAGGTAAATTTGCTTTAATAGTTGCTTTTAAAGCTGCATCTATTTTAACAGGTAACAAGTCAGGATCAGGGAAATAGCGATAATCATTTGCTTCTTCTTTACTACGCATTGAGCGAGTTTCATTTTTTATCGAATCATAAAGCCGAGTTTCTTGAATAATTTTACCACCAGCTTCAATGATTTCAATTTGGCGTTCAACTTCAATATTAATCGCTTTTTCAACAAATTTAAACGAGTTAATATTTTTAAGTTCTGCCCGTGTTCCCAATTCTTTCTGACCTTTATGGCGAACCGAAACATTGGCATCACAACGAAAAGACCCTTCCTGCATATTCCCGTCAGAAATTTCTAAATAACGTACTAATTCATGAATTTTATGCATATAAGCCACCGCTTCTTTAGCCGAATTCATCTCAGGTTCTGAAACAATTTCCAATAAAGGTGTGCCTGCACGATTTAAATCAATACCAGTTAAACCTTGAAAATCTTCGTGTAATGATTTCCCCGCATCTTCCTCTAAATGCGCGCGCGTGATGCCAATGCGTTTGCTTTTACCATTAACTTCAATATCAATATGACCTTTACCAACAATAGGGTCATCCATTTGACTAATTTGATAGCCTTTAGGTAAATCAGGATAAAAATAATTTTTTCGAGCAAAAACCGAATAAGGGGCAATTTCAGCATCAATTCCTAACCCAAATTTTATTGCTAAACTGACAACTTCTTGATTTAAAACTGGCAATACTCCTGGCATTGCTAAATCAACCGCACACGCTTGAGTATTGGGTTCTGCTCCATAAGCTGTAGCTGCTCCTGAAAAAATTTTAGTTTTGGTAGCTAGTTGGGTATGGATTTCTAAACCAATTACGGTTTCCCATTGAGAGTTCATAATAAATTCCTTAGTAAAAATACTATTGCTAAATTTAACAATGAATTGTCAATACTAGCGTTATTAGGTTACAGTTGAGCGATACCACTAAATACTTAAATCACTCCACATTTTATCCACTTTTTGAACAACTTCATCGGTCATTTTAATTGTACGCCCCCATTCGCGCATAGTCTCACCTTTCCATTTATTAGTCGCATCAAACCCAACTTTAGAACCTAATCCTGAAACAGGTGAAGCAAAATCTAAATAATCTATAGGGGTATTTTCCAAAATTGTTAAGTCTCGAGCAGGGTCCATTCTAGTGGTAATCGCCCAAATTACATCTTGCCAATTACGAACATCAATATCATCATCAACCACAATCACAAATTTAGTATACATAAATTGGCGTAAAAATGACCACGTTCCTAGCATCACTAGTTTTGCATGACCTGCATATTGTTTTTTCATACTAATGACTGCCATACGATAAGAACATCCTTCTGGAGGCAAATAAAAATCAATAATTTCAGGGAATTGTTTTTGCAAAATAGGAATAAAAACTTCATTTAAAGCCAAGCCTAAAATAGCAGGCTCATCAGGGGGTTTACCTGTGTAGGTACTATGATAAATCGGCGCTTGACGTTGGGTTATTTTTTCAATGGTAAATACAGGAAATTCATCAACTTCATTGTAATAGCCAGTATGATCGCCAAAAGGTCCTTCTGGTGCAGTTTCATTGGGATAAATAAAGCCTTCTAAAACAATTTCTGCACTCGCAGGGACTTGTAAATCACTCAACAAACAGTTAGCCACCTCGGTTTTACTGCCACGTAATAAACCTGCAAACGCATATTCTGATAATGAATCAGGAACAGGAGTTACCGCACCTAAGATTGTAGCAGGGTCAGCCCCTAATGCCACGGCAACAGGATAAGGTTTATCTGGGTATTTTTCTTGAAATTCTTTAAAATCCAATGCGCCACCACGATGTGCTAACCAACGCATAATTACTTTATTTTTAGAAAGAACTTGTAAACGATAAATACCTAGATTTAATCGCGCTTTATTAGGGCCTTTAGTAATCACCAACGGCCAAGTAATTAATGGGGCAACATCATCTGGCCAACAGGTTTGAATCGGATAATCAGCTAAATCAATAGCATCACCTTCACGAGTTAATTCCTGACAAGGGGGCGATTTAATAACTTTTTGCCCCATATTTAACACCCGTTTATAAATAGGTAGTTTTTCTAAGGCATCTTTTATACCTTTAGGTGGTTCAGGTTCTTTTAAAAGTGCTAATAATTCACCAATTCCACGTAAATCGGTTATTGATTCTACCCCCATTCCCATGGCAACACGGCGGGTCGTGCCAAATAAATTAGCTAAAACAGGAATATTTGAACCTTTAGGATTTTCAAATAATAAAGCTGGCCCTCCTTGCTTTAAAGTACGATCACAAATTTCAGTTATTTCTAGCACAGGATCAACTTCAATAGTGATGCGTTTTAATTCACCTTGTTTTTCTAATTGTTTAATGAAGTCACGTAAGTCTTTATATTTCATTAATTACCCTCTAACATCGCTTCAATATCGGTCTCAACTGTATCCGTTCCTTTTAACGAAAATTTATCCGCCAACATCGTTAAAATATCTGCATTAAAAAATGGCGGTAAAGTTGGTCCTAATCTTACATTTTTTACCCCTAACTCTAAGAGGGCTAAAAACATAATAATAGTTTGTTGTTCATACCACGCAATATTAAACGAAACTGGCATCGCATTTAAATCTGCTAATCCTAATGCTTCTTGCAAGCTTTGTAAAAAACCTATAATCACATAAAAATCATTACCTTGACCTGCATCTAATAAACGCGGAATTCCATTAATTTCACCCAATTCCAACTGATTAAAGCGATATTTAGTTTCACCAGCGGTTAATATTAACCAATCTTTTGGAAGAGATTCAACTAATTCAGTGTAATAACGACGTTCTTTATGACGACCGTCACAGCCTGCAATAACTATAATCCGTTTAATAGTTCCTGCTTGAATTGCATTAGCAATCGTCGCTTTTAATTCTAATAAACTTTGTAAACCATAACCAGTAGTAATGATGGTGGCATCGGTTAATAATGTTGGCGGAGGATTTTGTTTTGCTTGTTCAATAAGTGCGGTAAAATCTTTAGCTTGATGAGGTTTTCTATCGTCAATATGTGGAATCTCATCCCATCCTACCATTCCTGTGGTAAATAATTTTTCTTTATAAGTTTTTTTAGCTTGTTGTAGACTATTAGTAGTTACAATTAACGCGCCATTAAATTTAGCGAATTGATTTTTTTGGTCTTGCCAAGCCCCCCCATAATTACCGACTAAATTAAAAAATTGTTTAAATTTTGGATAAGCATGAGCAACAAGAGCTTCACCGTGCGTATACACATCAACCTCTGTTCCAACGGTTTGTTCTAATAACTCTTCAATATCTTGCAAATCATGGCCTGAAATTAAAATAGCTGGTTTATTCCAAACATCAGTATGGACTTTAGTTGGAACAGGGTGTCCAAAAGTTTCAGTATTTGCCTGATTTAATAATTCCATTGCTTGTAGACCTAGTTTTCCACAACGCAAGTTCATTGCCAAAGCCTCATCAATGCTATGAAAAGAAATCGAAAAATTTAAGGCTTGATGAATAAAATCATATAAATCTTGATTTTTATAACCAAGTACCGATGAATGTTCGATTAATGAAGCCAAGCCTTTTACCCCATAAACTAAACTTTCACGTAAGCCATGATAAACTTCATCTTTTTCCAATAAAGAAGGAACACCTAAAATATTGCCCTTTTCTATAAACACAACTTCATCAATGTTGTCATATTGCCATAATGCTTCTTCAGGAATGATTTCATCGGCGGGTATTGTTAATTGTTTACTTAATAAATTACGTCGTTGAACAGTCTCACTAATTAACCGTACAAACTCAGTAGAGTCAAAATTAACATTGGTTACAGTTGCATATAAAGATTCTGCGGTAAATGAATCAATACGAGTAGTTTTCATCTCTATTTTATGTGCTTTTATGACATAAAAAGATAAGCCTTTCAACAGATAAACCAATAAATCTTGTAAACTTGCAATAGGGGCTTTTTTACCGCATATACCTGTAGTATCACAGGCTTTATTTTTTTTAGCTTCTTGGCAGTGGTAGCAAAACATTCTTTAACTCACAATTAATATAGGGGATAAAAGAGACTTTTAAAATTGTTCATTGTTCCATTAGTTCTTATATTAAATTAAGTATTTATGCAAAATTTGGCATAGTTTATTTTTCAATTCACACTTTAAGAATAAATAAGTGAATTAGGAATAGCATTTTTAAAATTGTAACTTACTTTTTAGGGTAAATAAAAAAAACCTGATTTTTAAAAGTTATTTTTAGCAGTTACTTGTTTAATTAGATCAAATTGTTTTTTTAAACAACTATTTAAATTACATTGAATTTGAATAGTTTTTCTTGCTTGTTTTCCTAAACGTTCTGCTAATGCTGAATCAGATAATAATTTAGTCATTGCTTGACTAAGTTGTTGTTGGTCAAAAAAATCAACTAACAATCCGTTTTTATTATGTTGAATATATTCAGTTACTGGCTCTGTTTTAGATGCAATAATCGGGCATTGTATTGCCATAGCCTCTAATAAAGACCACGAAACAATAAAGGGATAGGTTAAATAAATATGCGCTGATGATATTTGTAATATTTGTAAGTAATCGTTATAAGAAACTTTTCCAACAAAATGTAACTTTTCAGGGTTAAGTTGCTTAAAAAATTGATTAAGCAATTGTTCTTTATAAGTCACAAGTTTTTTAGATTCATAAGCAGGAATATCATTCCCTACAATCAAAACATGCACCTCTGGATGCTGCTTAACTAGTGTAGGAAGAACTCGCATAAATTGATGAAAACCACGTAATGGCTCTAATCCCCGGCTAACATAAGTAATAACCTTATCATTTGCTGTTAACGTAACTCCTGATTTTATCAGACTAACACTGGCAGTTTTACTAGGAATACATTTTTCCATATCAATGCCATCATGAATCACCTTAATTCGTTTTTGACTCCATTTTGGAAATTGTTTATATTGCCATTTTGTTGGAGTAATAAACCCATCAGCTTCATCAAGTGCTTGTAAAACCGCTTGGTTTTTTAGACGAATACGATAACGATCACTATCATCCGTTATTGGAAATTCAGGGTCAAAATTAACGTCCTGCCCTTCAAAACGATAGTAGTATTCTAAATAAGCAATTATTTTTGTTTTCGGCCATATATCGCGTAAAAAAAAAGTTTCACCCCAGCCTGAATGAGCAATGATAATATCGGGGGTAAATCCTGATAACCGTAATGATTTGGCTTTTAAAGCAACAGATTCTGCTCGTCTAATTTTAGTCTCAAAGTCTTTAATTAATGGATGAATTTGTGCCGACTCAGGACTTATTACCGGATATTCATAAATTTCAACACCATCTATTGAAGTATTTTTATGAATTCTCAGCGCGATAACTCTATTTTTTTTATTTTCAGCTAATTTTTTCGCTAGATGTTTAAACTGTCCTGGAAAATTCTGATGGATGAAAAGAATATTCATTTTACAACAATTGCTTTATCCATTAACTCCCAAAATAATTTGCCTTGTTTTTCAACAGCCGCAATTGCCCATAAATCAAAGTGAGCACCTCTAAGAACCCGAACATCTTTAAATCCAGTGTTATTCAGTGCGAGTGCTAATGAATTACGTGTAAACCCTGTGCAATGCGGCATAAATTTATTGCCAGCTGCCACCGAAGCTCGATGCCCATAAATCATATCAATAGCTGATATAGAACCGATTTGGGATTGATAAGCAACGTCCATTAATTTGTCATCAACAATAAGTTGAGCAATACTTTGAAGATCAGGTAAGGTAATAACCGTAAACCCCGTAGGTTTGAGAACCCTAATAAATTCTGCTAATGCAGGGGAAACTTCATGAGAATAAAGATGCTCTAGATTATGAGAAGAATAAATACAATCAATACTATCATTATTGATTTCACTAAGGTCAATTACTGACCCCACAATATCAGGGTTTGTTTTTGGATCGAGATCCAAACGAATTTCATCCCAATCTTCATGAAAAAGAGCGGGTAAATGTTTAGCGGTTTTATAACCACATCCTACATGGAGTAATTTATTTATCATCTTAAACATATTTTGCTAATGCACGCATACTTACAAAGGGGTTGGATTCCATTTCTTCTGAAAAACTTGATACAGACCCATGCCCTGAAATAAAAGTAACATCACCACCTAAAGGCCAGAGTTTGTTTTGAATAGAATCAATAAGTTGATTAAAATTACCTTTGTCTAAATCAGTACGTCCAATCGAACCTTTAAATAATACATCACCAACTAAAGCACGTTTAGATGCCGCATGATACAAAATAATATGCCCAGGTGTATGCCCTGGACAATGAATAACATCTAATTTTTCCGTACCCACTTCAACAATATCACCTTGTTTTAACCACCTTGTCGGCTCAAAAGTATCACAAGGAGAAAAACCAAAAACCTGACATTGTAAAGGAATAGCCTCAATTAAAAATTGGTCATCATGATGAGGCCCTTCTATCGGAATATTATACATAGAAGCTAGTTCAGCCGTAGCACCGACATGATCTAAATGTCCATGTGTTAAAATAATTGACTCTAAAACTACCTTTTCTTTTTCAATTGTTTCCAGCAATAAATCAACATCACCACCAGGATCAACTAGAGCTGCTTTTTGGGTGTTTTCACAAATCAATAAAGAACAGTTTTGCTGATAGGAGGTGACAGGAATAATAATTATTTTCATCAATAAACCTCTAATTTTTACTGAGTTACCAAATTAATAGTGACTAAGATTTTTTATTTTTCTGCAAATATTCATCAGCATCATCAATTAATTGCATTGCAATTTCTTGATGGCTTGGTAAAACATCATTATCTTTAAATAAATAAGTTGCATGACCAATTGCCGCAGAAAATGAAATGGTTTGTCCTGAAAAAATTATTTTATGTTCTTTCAAAGCCGTTTGTATACGCTCAGAAAGAGTAATAGTAACCGCATCAGAAACATTCATTAATAAGATTGCAAATTTTTTACCTTCATAATAACTAAACACATCAGAAATTCTAAGCTGCTGTTTTAATAATTTAGCAACCGACTCCAACACATATTGCTCTAACTTTTGAATATCAGTATTTTTTCGTCCTTTTGAAAAAACAATATCTAAAACCAAACAAGAAACACAGTTAACATGACGCTGACCTCGATCTAACTCTTCAATAAGACGTTGTTCAAGAAAATAACGATTATTAACACTTGCAAGGCTCTCCGTTAATTTAATCTGTTTTAATACCTCAAAATGCAAGCTATTTTCAAAAACAACGGCTAACAAAGCCACAAATTGTGGCATAGACTCATTAATAAAACCACTAAAAAAACAGTCAGCTCGTTTACTGGCAAGATTTAATGAGCCTATATATTGCCCCTTACGATTTAACGGTAAAATAGCAATAGTTGCAGGTATTTCATCACGTAAAGGAAAGAAAACCTCGTGCTTATGAGCCTCATAAGCCCCCATATAAATTCCAGTACTAAATTCATTCATCAGAATAATTTTATCTTCCAATAAAATCAAACTTGGTTTCTGTTGATAATCATAATCATAACTATTTAAATAAGTTACTATTTTATTATCCTGATCAATTAATGATAAGCTAATATCATCTAAGTCGAAAACAGCTATTAGCTCATTCAAAATAAAATCAATTATCTCTGGAAGCGTTATTAGATCAAGAATTTTCAGCTCAAATGAGCGAAGTTTCTTTAGCATTAAAGCATCGCCCTCGACCTTATTTATCATAGAATCAAGGCAGCTTTGCAATATCATCAAATCAGTTGTTATATCTTCTTCCAATGTTCTATTCTCTCAACGTTGAATAACTTTGACTTAAGATTAGCAGTTTATTGAGAAACTGCGTAATAATTTGAATTTATCACTTTATTTCAGTCACTATTTTCTTTAAATGAAATGCACCTTATGATTTTACCATTATTTTAAATATAAAGGATTCACCAGAATCTATACCTGTTCAGGAACACTAGTAGACTTTTATTTTTTAGCTTTACTAGCGTACCTTCATGATCTCGGCATTTTTTCACGTAATTTAAGAAATCGTTGATAACGAGATTTTGAAATTTTATTATTTTCTGCCGCACTACGTACAGCACAACCTTTATCTTTTACATGACGACAGTTATGAAAATAACAGTTTTCTATTAACTCTTGAAACTCTCGATAACCTTGTGCTAATTGAACTTCATTTAATCCAGCTAAACCAAAAATAGCAACACCTGGACTATCAATTAAATCGCCCCCATTAGGTAAATGATATAAGGTTGCCGCTGTCGTAGTATGACGACCATGTTTAGTAATTTGTGAAACTGTATTAGTTTTCAAGTTTTTTTCAGGTAATAGTGCATTGGTTAATGACGATTTTCCAACTCCTGATTGTCCTGCAAACAAACTTACTTGATTTTCTAATGAGATTTTTAATTGATTCAAGCCTTGATTGTTAGTTGCACTGACTCGATATAAAGGATAAGCTAATTTTTCATAGTGTTTAAGTTCAGTTTCAATTTCAACAGAAGCGGGTAAGTCTTGCTTATTAAAAACCAACACCGCTTCAATATTACGATTTTCACAAATAGCTAAATATTGATCAATTAATAAAAAATCACAATGAGGTTCGCTGGCAAAGACTACGTAAATTTTATCAATATTAGCGGCAACAGGGCGTGTTTTCGTACCGCGACTAGGGCGTATTAATAAGGAACGTCTAGGTAAAATTTCTTCTATCCGCCCTTGTTCATTAATCGCTGAACTAAAAAGTACTTTGTCACCAACGGCAACAGTTTCTAATTTTCGTCGTGTTTGACAAAGCACTATATTACCCGCAGATTCTACGGCAATTCCTTTCCCTAAATGTGAGATAACTAACCCTTCTAATGTCTTCATCAAGAAGTCGTCTTTTCTTCTAGATGGGCAATACGAATTGCAGCAGGAGGGTGGCTATAATAAAATGCAGAATAAAGTGGGTCAGGAGTTAAGGTACTGGCATTTTCTTGATATAACTTCACTAAACCACTAATCATTTTTTTAGCTTTAGCATTATTTGAGGCAAAATCATCAGCTTCAAATTCAAATTTACGTTGAAAATAAGCACTAATAGGTTGCATAAAAGGAGTGAAAATAGGTGAAACTAAGGTGAATAATAATAAAGCGGCGGCATTGGAGTATTCAGAAACATAACTCACTCCTAAACCACTAAAAAACCAAGGTTCATTAATCAACCAGCCTAAAATAGCAAAACTAATTAAAGTTGTAATTGAAGAGGCAATTAACATTTTAGTCACATGTTTACATTTAAAATGCCCTAATTCATGTGCAAGTACGGCCTCAAGTTCCTCATCGTCTAATGATTCAATTAAAGTGTCAAAAAAGACGATGCGTTTATTTTTCCCCATGCCTGTAAAGTACGCATTACCATGCCCAGAACGTTTAGAACCATCCATGATAAAAATGCCTTGACTGCTAAAACCACAGCGCTCAAGTAAGCCTTGAATACGTTCTTTTAATGTACCCTCTTCCATCGGAGTGAATTTATTAAATAAAGGCGCGATAACAGTTGGAAACAACCAGCTCATTAGTAATGAAACGCTGATTAATAATGCCCATGCCCATAGCCACCATGTTGAGCCAATAGAGTCCATAATCCACAAAATCAAACCTAATAGTGGCATTCCTATAGCAAATACTAGACCAATAGATAGTGCCTGATCTTTAAAAAATTGTTGTAAATTACTTTTATTAAAACCATATTTTTCTTCAATAACAAAGGTTTGATAATAACTACTTGGTAATTCTAAGAGCGTCATAACTATAAAAATACTCGCCATCGCTCCTAACCCAGTGATAATGGGGGAAAAACCAAAATCAGCCCAGCTTTTAAAAACTAAATCCATCACCCCACCTAAGGTTAGGATTAATAAAAAAACAATCCCTAAAGCACTGTCTAAATCACTGAGATTTCCTTTTTCAACGGTATAATCCGCTGCCTTTTGATGGTCTTTTAAAGACACCTTATCTTTAAATGCGTCAGGAACTTCATTACGATGCGCCAGAACATAATTTTTTTGCCGAAATGACAGCCAAAATTGAATCGCATAAGAAATGACCAGAGCCACTAAAAATATATAAGTAAAGGTATTCATGAGTAAATAAGAGATAAATTTAACAATTAGCTATACAGATTAGCCAATGCTACAATTTACCGCAACCTTAATCACTCTATGGATATATTTAATGGCACAGAATTCTAGTAATTTAATCTGGATAGACTTGGAAATGACAGGACTTAATGTAGATAATGACCAGATTATTGAAATTGCCACAATTGTTACTGATAAGCACTTAAAGACCCTTGCTCAAGGGCCTGTTTTAGCGATTCATCAAAGCAATAATGTTTTAGCAGCGATGGATAAATGGAATCAAAAACATCATCAAAAATCTGGGCTAATTGATCGCATTAAAATGTCATCTGTAACCGCAAAAGAGGCGGAAAAACAAACCCTAGAGTTTTTAAAAAAATGGGTTTCTGCTCATAAATCCCCTATGTGTGGTAATAGTATTTGTCAAGACCGGCGTTTTTTACATCGCCTTATGCCCAAATTGGAACAATTTTTTCATTACCGTAACGTAGATGTTTCAACCTTAAAAGAACTAGCCAAACGCTGGTCGCCTGAGATGAAAAAAAGTTTTAAAAAACAAGGACAACATTTAGCTTTAAACGATATTATTGAGTCAATAAATGAACTGAAACATTATCGTGAGCATTTTATCAAGTTACCATGAGTGGACAGATTTTTGCAATTGCGTTAGGAGGGGCATCAGGTGCAATTTTACGATTTTTAATTTCTTCTGGGGTTTATAAATATTTAGGGCGTAGTTTTCCTTATGGAACATTAACCGTTAATATTATCGGTTCATTATTAATGGGATTATTGACAACCGCTTTAGTGCTTGAAAAGGTTGCCTTAAGTTCTGAATACCGCGCGCTATTATTAGTAGGTTTTTTAGGATCTTTAACCACTTTCTCTACATTTTCTTTAGAGACTATTTATCTTCTTGAGCAAGGTAATTTAACAAAAGCCACTGCTAATATTATTATTAGTCTTTTTAGTTGTTTCTTAGCGGTATGGGTAGGACTGCTGATTGGAAAAGCGTTGTTTTCTCATGCAAATGGTTTTTTTTACTGGAATAACTGGGTCTTTCCTTATGCGTTAGTAACAATAAATTTAATTATTTCGTTACTAACGGGTTTAATGATGTCACTGCTATTACATAATCTAGTTATTCCAATAGAATATCAAGCAGCAATTATACTTATTGTCATAGGATTTTTTATGACTTTTTCTAGTCTTTATTTATTATTACAGCTTTTTGAACAAGGATATAGCTTTAAAATAAATATTAAACAGTTAGTAACTGTATTAGTTATAAATTTAAGTCTTTGTAGTGTATTATTATCTTTAGGGTGGTTTATGGGTACTTTTTGGAAATAATTAAATAGTTATACAATCGTTATCTTAACCTGAGTTCGGGATAATCTATCCCAGAACAGATAACAAATCATTTCTTTGAATATTAAGAGATCATATTGATCTTTGGAATAAAAATGAACTTGCTAGTATTGGGACTGTTTTAACATGGGTGAGGACAACATTTACAGATCTTTTAGAAGATTATCTTGATATGTCAGATTTAAAAAAATCAACCTCTATATCTTTTTTGGAAATAAAATAATGATAAAAAATATTTTCTTGTTTTTCCTGTTTAGTATTATATTTTTTTTTATACTTCTAATCTCTTGTGCAAAAATTGGCTACCCAGTTTACGCTAATATATTTCAAAATGGAGTTTTATATGAAGGTGAGGCTCTAGCGGAACATTACTCTGAGTATTTATTATGTGTGGTTTTTCCGTTAAGTATGATTTTAAGTGCTGGGCTAACAGTGCTAATTTCCCGTCATTAGTATGTTAGATTGAGCGAAAGTACGAATTCCCAAACTTATTAGCAACTATAAACCTAAAATAACTGGGGTCAGATACAATGCCAGTAAGTTAAGCCTAAGCCATTAATACCAATATAGTTTTTTTAGTGAAAAACAGAAATTATTTAGAATTCTTCCGAAAAAATCAATCACTTACAAAATTTAACATCTATTTTCTTTGGAAAATAGGTTTTTTAACGTTATAAATCAACTGGTTGCGCTTAAATTACTATCATTGGGGCAGATACCTTTAATTCAGTGTAAACTAAATTTTCAAGTATGCAAAATACAAGACTTGACCCTTTCTTTTG